>JAISFT010000282.1 GCA_031263435.1 Treponema sp.
CTGCTTAAGGGCAGGGATATATCCCGGGACAGTATCCGCTCCCGGAACGAGGGCGGCATCGGGATGGTTCCGGAGGACCGGCACAAACACGGCCTTATCCTTGACTTCCGGCTGGACGAAAACCTGATCCTTAAAAATTTCCGCAGGGGGCCCTACTCCTCCCGCCTGGGCTTCCTCCGGTTTCCCTTTATCCGGCGCCATGCGGAGGACCTGATTGGGGAATTCGACATCCGCGCCGGGAATGGGGCCGCCACGCCCGCCTATTCCATGTCCGGGGGGAACCAGCAAAAGGTAGTTATCGCCCGGGAAATCGACCTTTCCCCGGAACTGCTCATCGTGGCCCAGCCCACCCGGGGTCTCGACGTGGGGGCCATTGAGTACATCCACCGGCGGATCATCATGGAACGGGACAAGGGCCGGGCGGTCCTGTTGGTTTCGTTTGAACTGGACGAGATACTGGGACTCTGCGACCGTATCGCCGCCCTGTCCAAGGGCCAGGTGGTGGGGGTTCTTGATGCGGCGGCAGCGGACGAGCGCCGCATCGGCGCCATGATGGGAGGCGTCCACGAGACGGCGAAGGAGGCTCTGCATGCCTAAACCCGGCAAGGACAAGGACGGGAATAAGAGCAAGACGGAAAGATCGGATACCCTGCCTAATTCCGGGCATAATCCCGGACCTAATCCCGGCGGCAGAATCCTTGAAGTTTTTACCGGGAGCAACGGGATGGTCTCGGTGGCGGTGGTGCTGCTGGGCTTTCTGGTAGCCACTTTTCTTATTTTGCTGGTGGGCCGGAGCCCCGGGGGTATGTACCAGGCCATCCTCCAGGTGGTGACCGGCTGGGACCTGCGGCGGGGTACCCACAACCTGCGCTATGTGGGGGAATGGCTGGTGGCCTCCATGCCCCTGATCCTCTGCGGCCTTTCCATGGGTTTTGCCGCCCGGACCGGGCTGTTCAACATCGGCGCCGAGGGGCAGTACGCCATCGGCATCACCGCGGCCCAGTTTGTGGCCCTCTACGGCCCCCGGATTCCGGGACTGCACTGGTTTTTGGCGGTTCTGGCGGCCATAGCCGCGGCCGCGGTCTGGGGCGGTGTGGTAGGTTTTTTCAAGGCAAGATTCAAGGTCTCCGAGGTGGTGGCCACCATCATGATGAACTACATTGCCCTGTACCTGTCCCGGATCCTTACCATGCGGATCCCCGGGTCCAACACCTTTAAGACCCCGGACTTCCCCGCCACCGCCCGGCTTTCCAGCCCTGTCATGGAATCGCTTACCAACAATTCCCGGCTTAACTACGGAATCTGGTTTACCATAGCGGCGGTGTTCTTTTACTGGATCGTTATGGAAAAGACCCGGCTGGGCTATAGTCTGCGGGCCACGGGCTTTAACAAGGAAGCCGCCCGCTACGGGGGCATCAGGGTAAACGCCAACATTACCTGTGCAATGGCTATTGCCGGGGCCTTTGCGGGACTGGCGGGGGCCATTGTCTCCCTGGGAAGCTTTTCCGCAGGCCGGGTCCTGGCCGTGCAGGACGGCTATGGCTTTGACGGCATCGCCGTGGCCCTGGTGGGGAACAGCAGCGCCTGGGGTACTGCCCTGGCGGGGCTCCTCTTTGGCATGCTCAAATCCGCCCAGCCCCTGATGCAGTCCCGGCAAATCCCCGATGAGATCGCTTCCATCATTTTAGGGATCATCGTAGTCTTTATCTCCCTCCGGGCGGGGGTCAAACTCCTTATCGAATGGCAGATGAAGGAAAAGGCCAGAAAAGGGGAGGCCGTCAATGGCTGAGTTATTCCGTGTCCTGTTTGCTATCCTGCCTTCGATTTTTATGATCACCGCCCCCATCCTTATCGCCGCCACCGGGGGGATGATCTGCGAACGCTCCGGGGTAGTAAATATCGCGCTGGAAGGGCTTATGGTAATCGGCGCCATGGCCGCGGCCACCGTTCATGTGCTGCTGGAGGGGAGCACGTCCCTCTCCATCCCCCTGGCTCTGGCCGCCGGCGCCCTTGTGGGGGGGCTCTTCTCCCTGATCCACGCCTATGCCAGCATCACCCTGCGGGCGGATCAGGTTATCTCCGGTACGGGGATCAACCTGCTGGCCAACGGAATCACCATCTTTTTCTGCCAGATCCTGTTCCAGCAGAAGCGGACCCGGGCCTTTATGATGGGGATGCGGCCCTTTTTGGGTTTTTACCCCACCATTTGGATCAGCCTTGTCATTCTTCTGGTTTCCTGGTTTATCCTGTACCGGCGGCCCTGGGGTCTGCGCCTGCGGGCCTGCGGCGAACATCCCCAGGCCCTGGCCAGCGCCGGGGTGGATGTAATCAGAATTCGCTACATTGCCGTCCTTATCTCCGGCGCGTTGGCGGGACTCGCCGGCGGCTGCCTGGTCCTTACCCAGACCACGGAATTCGCGTCCAACACCATCAACGGCAAAGGCTTTATCGCGCTGGCGGCAGTTTCCTTTGGCCGCTGGCTTCCCCTGGGCATCCTGGGATCCTCGCTGCTCTTCGGGGCGGCCTCCGCGCTGGCAGTGTACATCGTCAATATCCAAAGCCTCAAATTCCTGCCCTCGGATATCTTCAGCCTCCTCCCCTACTTCATTACCCTGGCCACCCTGGTGATCTTCAGCGGCAAGGACTATGCACCCCGGGCTTCCGGCCAGCCCTACGACAAGGGGAAAGGCTAAAGGGGGTCGTCAACAAAGTTAGGGAGGGGGGATGTCTCCCCCCTGGCTCCACAAAAACCCCTTACGGGTTTTTTGTTCCGCCACCCCCCTCCGCGGGGGTTCCACCCCCGCGACGCCCCCGCATCGGTTAATCGCCAAATTTTGCTGGCGCAGATTCAGGGCATCGGCGTTTACTTTTGTATAAAGATCCCCACCCCAAATAAGCGTCCTCTCGATACCCCGCATATCTCCTGCTCACAGACATTTCTTCCCCCTCGCGGAGTAGGACAGGCGCCGTTTGTCGTGGTATAAGGGCCGGTTGAACCAGACGAGCTAGGTAGGGCGGCGGCGGGGCAGAGCCCCCGGGGAAACCGAGCCAATTTCATTGGAAACAAAGTTCCAATGAAATTGGCTTTGGAATTTCCTGCCGCAGCGTATCGAAGATAGCGGAGGCAGATTCTACAAGTGTTTTTTCGGGATTACCCCCGCCCCCGCTGGAACACGCTGTTCCGTGGGTCAGGTTTAGCCTATAGTCTATGGCGTCCTTTCGCTTTTCGCCGGGTAAACTGAGAATTGCTGGCGCAGATTTGCCTCCCCTCCTCCTTTCCGGTATACTAACCCCATGAACCTCATGCTCCCTAAGGTAGACGTTGCCTTCAAGCTCTTGTTTGGCGACCGGCGTAACAAAAACATCCTCATCGACTTCCTGAAAGCCGTTCTGCCCGGCCTGGCAGGGGAGGAATTCAAGGAGTTAACCATCGCGGACCCCCACCTCAAGCGGGAGTTCAGCGGCGACAAGCTTGAAATCCTTGACGTAAAAGTACGCACCGCCCGCGGGAAATCCATAGATATTGAAATACAAATCTGCGCTATGCCGGGGATGAGATCCCGGGTAACCTATTATCAGTCAAATATGATAACCGAACAGTTGGGGACGGGGGGACATTACAAGGATCTGAAGCAGGTTATATCCATAATTATCACGAATTATGATTTTATACAGGAAACGGAGCGGTATCATACGGTATTCAGGATGCTGGAAGAGAGGGAGCATTTTGCATTTAACGATCTGATGGAGATACATGTATTAAATATGGTCCGGCTGAAGGC
>JAISFT010000297.1 GCA_031263435.1 Treponema sp.
TTGTCGATATAGAGCATCCCCGTAAACCAGTCGTTCCAGCGGCCCACCACGTTGAAAAGCCCCACGGTGGCGATACCCGCCTTAAAGAGGGGCAGCACGATCCTAAAAAAAATGACAAAGTGCCCGGCGCCGTCGATCTTCGCTGATTCGATAAAAGCCTCGGGTATGGTGGTTTTGATAAAGGTCCGCAGGATAATTACATTAAATCCGCTCATCAGCGAAGGCAGGAGAAATATCCACACAGAATCGTTGATGTGAAGATAGCGCACATTCAATATGTAAGAGGGAACCAGGCCCCCGCCGAACAGCATGGTAAAGAACAGCAGCCAGGTTAAGAATTTGCGGAACACGAAGAAACGCTGGGAAATAACATAGGCGTACAGGGTCATAACCGAAAGGCTCATGACGGTGCCGGCGACGGTATAAAAAATAGTAATGATGTAGGAATCCCGCAGGGCGTCTCCGGTTTTTGCCAGGTAGATATAGGCCTCCAGGGTCCACTCGGCGGGGAAAAAGGTGTAACCGTTGCCGGCGATGGAAAGCTGGCTGGTAAAGGAAATGATAACCACCAGGAGAATGGGCAGGATAACAATAAAGGTACCGGCAAAAAGAGCGATAAGAAAAACGGTGTTCCACTTCCAGGAAATCTGGGTAAGGTTGTCCTTGCCGGCCCCCGGATTTTTCCGCTTCGATTTTCCCATAGCCGGCCCCTAAAACATCGCGCTGTCGGGATCGATCTTGTTGACAACGGCGTTGACAACAAGGACCAGGATAAAGCCCACCACCGACTGGTACAGCCCGGCCGCCGCGGACATGCCCACGTTGTTCAGGTAGGTAAGGCCCCGGTAAATGTAGGTGTCTATGACATCGGTAACCCGGTAGATCATGCCGGTGTTCCGGGGCACCGTGTAGAAAAGGCCAAAATCGCCCCGGAAAATGGAACCCATCGCCATAATGATGGAAATGCCCACGATGAAACGGAGATGGGGCAGGGTTATGCGAAGGGCCTGCTGGAACTTGGAAGCGCCGTCGAGCATGGCGGCTTCGTAGTAATCGTGGGAGATACCGGAAATTACCGCCAGGTACAGCACCGTCTGGTAGCCCACATTTTTCCATGCGTTGACAAAGACCAGCAGGGGCGGCCAGAGCCATGCCTGCTGGTACCAGTTGGTCTTGTCCGGCAGCCCCAGGGACCCCAGTATCTTATTCACCAGGCCGTGATCCCGGTAGAGAAACGCGTAGACCACGATGTTGATCACCGCGTAGGAAAGGAAATAGGGCAGCATGTAGAGGGTCTGGATCACCTTGGCGGTCCGCCGGGTCCTTAGGGCGCTTAACATAAGGGCCATGATCACCGCCAGGACCATGTTAAACACGATAAACACCAAATTGTAGAGTACTGTGTTCCTGGTGATGATAAAGGCATCGGTAGTAGAAAAAAGAAATTTGAAATTCCCCAGGCCGATAAAGGGGCTGCCCATGATACCCGCCGAATTGTTGTAATCCTGAAAGGCCATCACCAGGCCGGCCATGGGAAAGTAACAAAAGACGACGAGAAACAGTACCCCCGGAAGGGCCATTATATAAAGGGCGCCGTCTTCTCTTTTGAAAATTCTCTTTTTATTCGCTGCTGTTGTCATGTAGCACTCTCTGAACCACGAAGCGGGGGAATCATACGGCCCCCCGGTACAAGGGTCCGGCCTTTCGACGGTTCCGGGAAACCGGAAAAAAAAGCGGCGCGGAGAAAATAAATGGAGAAAAGATGGGAAAAAATGTACTTAACAGACGTGGGGGGGTAGACAATAAAATTTTTTCTTGCACTTCGCTCTACTCCTCGCTCAGTACCTTCATGACCCCCGGCCCTTTGTTCGGGCTGCCCCTCAAGGGCGCCGGTTGATGTTCAAATTATGGTAGTCCCGTTTTTTGGGGGTGTCAACAAAAAATTTGACGGAAATTTTACCGGAGATGGGGGGTAGCCGAACCAAAACACTTACAGCTTTTGGGTTCCGGGGCTTTGTGCGCAGCACAAAGCCCCGGCCCGGCCGGTTTAGGGTGTTTTGGTGAGGCGCAGGGGGGGCCAAGGAACATGGGCGCCCGCCTCCGGCGGGCGCCGCTACGGGGGGATTGGTCGTGGTAGGTGGCCCCCCCTCCTATATGCTGAGGGCCTGTGCCGTGTTATTCTTGATGTATATTTTGGTAGAGAGGTGGCGTATGAAAATTTATGTTTCTTCCGTAAATATTCCCGGCGTTGAATATATTGGCGAAAATCCCCTGCCGGTGCTGCGGGACCCGGAGCCCCACCGGGAGGCGGCTGATACGGGGACGCTGCGGCGGGAAGACAAGATCGATATAGGCAGGAATATTGCCCCCCGGGTTCTGCCCTACCTGAGTCAGGACCGCTACGGGAGGGAGAAAAAGGCGGTCAACCTTAAAACGATTGTCATGGATAACGGTATACTCCGGGCCGAATTTCTGGCGGATTTTGGGGGGCGGCTGCGATCTCTCTACGATCTGCGGAAAAAGAAGGAGCTGCTTTTTGTGAATCCGGTGCTGCAGCCGGGGAACCTGGCGATACGGAATGCCTGGCTTTCGGGGGGGATAGAGTGGAACATAGGGCATGTGGGCCACACTTTTACTACCTGCTCCCCGGTTTTCTTTGCCGGGGTCAGGGCTAAAAGCGGTGAGGAATTTCTGCGTATCTACGAATACGAGCGGCAGAAGGGGGTCTTCTGGATGCTGGACTTTCACCTTCCCAACGATTCGGAATTTCTCCGCCTCCATGTCCGGGTCATCAACGACCGGGACGAGGCTGTGCCTATGTACTGGTGGACCAATATTGCGGTTCCCGAGGATCCCAAGACCAGGGTTTTTTCCTCGTCGGAGGATGTGCTGTACACTGATGCTGCCGCGCTGCGGGAATGGCAGCAGAAAAACAGGGGCAATCTTGAGGTTCTGCGGCGGCCGCCTATTTTCTACGGCCACGGGACTATGCCTTATATCGACAATGAGAAGGGCCGGACCTTCGAATTTGACGGCTCTATTCCCCGGAATTTTCCCCATTCCATGGACTTCTTCTTCCAGAATCCCCCGGCTATCCGGTCTCCCTGGGAGGCGGCGGCCTATCCGAACGGATTCCTTTTCTTTATGCGGAACACCCAGCCTTTGCGCTGCAACAAGATGTTCTGCTGGGGGAACGGCAGGGGGGGCCGCTTCTGGTGCGATTACCTGAGCGAACCGGGGAGGGGGGACTACCTGGAACTTCAGGCCGGTGTTGCCCCCAGCCAGATCCACGGCTACGAGATGGCGGCGGCCGGCGAAATTAGCTTTACCCAGTTCTTTGGTTCTATGGATGCGGAGGCCCCCGAAAGGCTCAACCTTCCCTGGGAAGACGCCAGGCCCTACGCCGAATCTCTGATGGAAAAAACCCTACAGGGAGAAACGGTGCTTGCCGCGGAAAGCCATTACAGGACCCTGGCGGGGGAAATTCCCGCTTCGATGGAGCTGCTCCACGCGGGTTCGGGCTGGGGCGCCCTGGAAGCCCTGCGCCGGAAACA
>JAISFT010000299.1 GCA_031263435.1 Treponema sp.
ATGAACCACGCCCCCGGCGTATGTTCGGCGGGCTTCTAAAACAGGCTCCCCTGGTAAAAGAAAAACTTTCCCCCATACTAGACGGGAATGAACAAAGAATCAAGGACGCGGGTCCGCTACCCAGGGCATCGGCGTTTACTTTGGTACAAAGGTCTGTAGATCCTTTCCAAGCTTAGGTAGGGCGGCGGCGGGGCATAGCCCCCGGCGGGAGAATCCCGAAGAAACACTTGTAGAGTCTGCCTTCGCTATTTTCAATACGCTCCGGCAGGGAATTCCAAATGTTTTCCCGGGGGCTTAGCCCGGCCGCCGCACTCCCCCACCGCAACAATCAGGGAGAGGGTTTACAGCTTATTACAAAAGTAAACGCTTTTTCCCGGTTCTGCCGACACATTGGGGTGGGTCAAGTCTAGCCATTGCTGTGGGGGAAGAGATTTGTGATGGGCAACAAAATTGTGAGTCAAGTTTAGTGCTTGCCGCGGGGCTTTCCGTTTTACTGCGAATCGATAAGGGCGGCAATCTGGGCGCCGGCGATTTTGGGGTCCGCCCGGCCGCCGGTTTTTTCCAGCACCTTTCCCACCAGGTAGGCCGCCAGGGTTAAGCGCCGTTTGTCGTTTCCCCCGGCCCGGGCGGCCTGGGCTTCCGCCAGGGTTTTCCCCTCCGCAGCCTTAACCGCGTCCACGGCCTCCGCTATTTTTGCGGGGTCCGAGAGGATCTCCCAGCCCCGTTCCCGGATGATGGTTTCGGGGTCCTTGTCTTCGGCAAAGATCAGCTCCAGAACCTGCTTGGCGATCTTAACCGGGATGCGCCCCGTGTTGCTGAGCAGCGCCAGGGAGGCAAGCCGGGGGGGGCTGAGTTTGAGGCTGCCGATACGGCGCAGGGGGATGCCTTCCCGGTTCAGGATGTGCTTGATGTCTTGCAGGATCCAGCGGGCGATTCTGGCCGCGGCTTCCTTGGGTTCCATACCCTCTTTGACCGCCAGGTTCAGGGCTTCCTCAAAATAGTCGGCCCCCTCTTTTTCCTCGCACAGGGGGTCCGTCTGTTCCGGGGAAAGGCCGAAGTCCCGCTCGTAACGCCGGGCCCGGTCCAGGGGCAGTTCCACCAGGGCCTTGTCCACGGACCTGAGAAAATCTGCATCGGGGCAGAAAACCGGAAGGTCCGGCTCCGGGAAGTAGCGGTAATCCTGGGCATTTTCCTTTTGCCGCATGGTTTCGGTCTGGTCCCGGTTTTCGTTCCAGAGCCGGGTTTCCTGGACCACGGTCTTCCCCGCGTCCAAATATTCCCCCTGGCGTTTTATCTCGTAGTTCAGGGCCAGCCGTACAAAACGGGAGGAGTTGAGGTTCTTGATCTCCACCTTGTTTCCCAGGCCCCGGCCCGGGAAGTTGATGGATACGTTGGCGTCCGCCCGGAGGCTTCCCTCTTCCATGTTACCGTCGCAGACCCCCAGGTAGCGGACCATGCGGCGGAGCTGCTGAATAAAAAGTTCCGCCTCCTCCCCGGTCTCCATATCGGGCTGGGTTACGATTTCCAGCAGGGACACCCCGGCCCGGTTGTAGTCCAGCAGGGACACGGCGCCGGTATGGATCATCTTGCCGGCATCCTCTTCCAGATGACATTCCTTGATCCGCACCTGCTTCCTCAGCTCCCGGTCCCCGATCTTCCCCGTCAGTTCCACAAAGCCGTCCTGCCCCAGGGGGGAGGCAAACTGGGAGATCTGGTAGTTCTTGGGCATGTCGGGGTAGAAGTACTGTTTCCGCTCGAACCAGGTTTTTTCGGGGATGCTGCAGTTCAGGGCCCGGGCCACTGTGCAGCCCATCCGCATGGATTCGATGTTGAGGCTGGGGAGTACTCCCGGATAGCCCATGCATACGGGGCACACGTTGGTGTTGGGTTCATCCCCAAAGGCCGAGCGGCAGCCGCAGAATACCTTGGTTTTGGTTAAGAGGTGGATATGGACCTCTAGGCCGATGAATGACTGGTACATGCTTAACTCCAGAAGGATCGGTAGCCCGCGGGGTGGGGAACCGGGTGTTCCCGTTCCCAGTCTCCGGCAATGTCCAGGAGGGTTCCCTCCGCAAAGGCCCGGCCGATAAGCTGGACCCCCACGGGGAGTCCCCCCTCCACCGAGGCGGGGAAGGACAGAGCGGGAAGCCCCGCCAGGTTGGCGCAGCAGGTGTAAAGATCCGCCGCCTTTTGGGCAAAGGGGGAAAGGGAGGCGGAACCCCGGCCGAAGGCCCGGGTGGGAAACACGGGGAGGAGTATGGCGTCGCAGGGGGGCTGTTCCCTGTTCTGGTATTCGCCGTCCCCCAGCAGGGCCTCAAAGTCCTGCCGGATCTTCGCCCTGATCCGCTGGGCCCGCAGGTAATACCGGTCCTGAAACCCCGAACGCAGCACGAAGGTGCCCAAGAGGATCCGCAGCTTTACCTCCGGCCCAAAGCCCGCCTCCCGGGTCTTGTCGATAAGGTCCCCGGGATTCTCCGCCCATTCCGGCCGGGCCCCGTAGCGGACGCCGTCGAAGCGGGCCAGGTTGGCGCTGGCCTCCGCGGTGGCGATGGTGTAGTACGCGGGGACCCCGTATTTCAGGCTGGGCAGTTCCACTTCGCACAGGACATAGCCCAGTTTGGCAAAGTCCGCCCTGGCGGCCTCGAAGGCCCGGCGCACCTCCGGTTCCAGTTCCGCGGCCTGGGCGGCAATTTCCAGGGCGGTCCGG
>JAISFT010000183.1 GCA_031263435.1 Treponema sp.
TTGCGGCAGTTCTGACGCGGTAAAACAGAGCTTGCAAAGGCATAAGGGGAGTATAACATAGGTAACTTAACAGGCGCCACATTTGTGTAGTGCCGTGAATTGTACTCACCGGGAGGGCAAACACAGAGGGGCAGACGCAGAGGTGCCAGGCACCAAATTTGCAAAAAAACGCAGAATTACTTTTGGACGGTGTCCTGCGGCAGATCTGGCCTGCGGATCACCATGAAGCCGGCCGCGCCGATGCTGTAGTCTTCCTGCTCTTCCCAGGCGGCGAACAGGAAGTCCCCCAGGCGGTTTATGTGGGAGTAGACAAAATTTTCCGGCAGCGGCGGCAGCGCCGCGGCTTCGGTGAGGTCCGTAGCGGTCCCGCCGGGATCCTGGGCGTTGCGGTAGATCCCCACGCCGATCTCCTCCCCGGACCGGGACAGATCGGCGCCCCGGAAATAGCGGCTTTCCCGGCCGCCGTTTTTCCGCAGGATTCCCCGGTAATACCAGAGTTTGTCGGCGCCCTGGCGCAGAATATCCGCTTCCCAGCCTTCGGCAAGGGGGATATCCGCGAAGGCAGGAACAGCCAGCGGCGCAAAAAACACCGGGGGGGACGGCGGGTTTTCCGAAGATGGGGGCCGGCTTTGCGGGGCCAGGCTGAGGACCGGCGGCCGGGGCGGGGCGGCCGCCGGTTCGGCAAAGGTATCGTCCCGGTAAAAAAACAGCGCGGGTTTGTCTTCGTAGATAAAGAGGTTCCCTATGGTGTAGGAGCCCCAGTAGTCTGTCCCGGCGGCAAAGCGGTAGAGTCCCAGGTCCCCCCCCTCCGCGGGCCGGATAACCAGGAGACTGTCCCGGTTTACGGCAAGGTACAGGGCATCCCGGTAGACAAGCGTGGCCGCCACATGGGGGGCCAGGGGCCAGGGGGTAAAGGGGACCAGCGCCGCCTCCACGGGGGATTGAATGTGCCGGGGGCCCGCCTGTGTTGGATTTTCGGACAGGGTGTCTCCGGAGGAGACTTCGAACCACAGGGGGTTCTCCGCTGGGCGGAGCAGGGCTGCCAGGGCATCTGCGGGAAAGGGTGAAGGGGCAGAACTCTCCGCTGGTCCTGCCGGCACCCCGGCAGGACCAGCGGCCCCGGGCTTCGGGGAAGTTTCGGCCTCCGGGGCCTGCCGTTCTGCGGAATCTGGGGGCGCCGCCTTTCCGCAGGAGTTTCCGAAGCAAAGGAGAAGAACGGTCAAGGGAAGCCACCGCAGGACCCGGTAAAAACTCATGACCCATTGTAACCTATCGGGCGGGACCGGGACCACGGGGGGCCTTTATTCCCAGGGAAGCAGAATCCAGCTTGTTCCGGCGCAGTGGAGAATCCCCGCGGCGGAGTACCATGCCTGTACCCCAGGTCCCCCCTGTACTTTGAAGCCGGTGGTCCCCCCTTCTGCCGCAAGGGGCGGCGCAAAAGGGGAGGGCGGTATCCAGAGCCCCGGCGGCGCCGGGATGTTCAGGGATACGCTTTCCGCCGCTTTGAGCCACTGTTTGCGGAACCCGGAACGGATGGTTCTTTCCGCGATGGCTTCCCAATCGGCAAGCCAGGGGTCGGATCGGAGTTCCGGGGAGAGGGCAGGATCGGAAAAGAGGGCCCGAAAACCCGGCCAGTCAAAATTTTTGCCCTGCCGTAGTTTGATTGTTCCCGCGCTGTTTTGTACATCGCTGTCCAGGGCGGCGCTGTTCAAGGCTTCGAAGAACCATGCGTCCACCCCGCCCTGCCAGCTCAGGGAGATCCGGTCCGGGGAAGCGCCGGGAATATCGTAGGGGATAATCGCCCCGGCGGGCCGGAAATCCCCCGGCTCAAGACCGCTGGCCGGCCAATAGGGCCAGGCAAGAACCGGGCTTGCCCGGAAAGGGGAGACGGAGAGTTCCGCGGTCCCCCCGTCAAGTTCCAAAACAGCTTCCCTGCCCTCCCCTGTGTAATAACGGATAAGCCACCGCGGGGAACCCAGCAGCCCCGTCCAGGATTCCGGCAGGGGGGGCAGATCCAGCAGGAAGGCGCTTTCCCCATCCCCCGGATTACAGCCCGTAAGAATCGCAGGGCCCCCCAGGATCGCAAGCATTACGATCAGGAAACCATACCGTTTTTTCATAGTTTACTCCGTTTGTAGTTTTATTGATGTTCCGTCAGTTCCGGCGGGGACTGATGTGCATTGACGGCGCCGCAGCTTTATCCCCACCTATATAGAGGGACGAAACGCGGTTTTGCTTGGGTTTTTCCTATTTTTTTCAAAAAAATTTCCATGCGTTTATCCTGCCCGCCCCGGCCCGGTACATTGCTTTAATACCCGGAGTTGTGCATACTTTGAAACAATGGCAGATAACGAAAGCTATCTAAGTTTGCTCTCTCAAGCTTTGAATGCCCGGGCAGATTGGATTGAAAAATCCGAATTAACCAAATTCAAAGAAGAGCTGCGTACTTTTCAGGCTTCGTATGCCGCGCTTTACAATATTTTTCTTAAAAAGGGGCTTATCCACGAGGATCCTTACAAGCAGGAGGCCAGGATCAGCGAACTGGAAGTGCCGGAGGCCACCGGCTTTAGCGAAGCGGAACGGGTAGACAAGCTGACAATCCGCCTGGCAAACTACGACAATCAACTGGACTTTCTGGTCAATTTCTATCAGTTCAATGTAGAATTCCTTACCCTGGACCGGATCAAGCGGATTCTGGGGCTCATAAAGTTCATCGACTGGGCCCACCTTTCGATGGATTCTCCGTTTGCCATGACCAAGGCGATGATGGAACTGACCATATCCGCAAAGAACGGTCTGGACCCCATGTCTGCCAGCCTTTTTAATGAGTCTCTGAGCAAGATCTCCAGGGCCACAGGGGCCATCATGGGTCATCTCAAGGTACTCAGCGACTACCAGCGGGAATCCTACAAATTTGATCTGCGCTCCGCCCTTACCGCGGATATGAAGGCCGGAGAAGCCACCTTGGGGAACATCAAGAAGAAATTCGGTTCCGCCCTGCCCGGCCGGATTTTTTATCCCGACCTGGTTGAGGAACTTATCAAAGAGGATTACTCCGGCGACGGGCCGGCGCTGCAGGAAAAGGTGCTCAAAAGCCTCCAAGTGGCGGAGGTCAAGCCGAAACTGGAGAAACAGCCGGTTTCTTTTAAGCAGATTCTGGTAGACGGCCTGCAGGTTATCGGTAGTACCGGTAATACGATGTCGGAAATTGCCCCCAAGATAGATGAAAACGAGGATATGATCTCCAACCGGAAAAAGAGTATCTGGCAGAAGCTGCGCTACCTGCTGCAGCGGATCATGGGCAAGGAGCCGGACCCGGTTGTCCTGGTACTCAAGTATATGGACAATGTCCGGGGTATTTCAGTACAGGAGAAGGTTAATTTTTCTGCTTTTCGCGCGGATCTGAATAAACGGATCCGGGTTTTGAATAATTACACCAGCCGGGGACCGGCCGCCCAGAAACTGGCAAGCATGAGCGATGAGCAGTTGATTCAGATTCTGGACCGTTTAATTCGGGATGTACAGAATACCCATAAAATTCTTGGCGCTATGGACGATTATTTTAAGGCCGAATCCCTCAGCGGGGAACGGGAAAAAGTAAAGGGGATAAAACCGGAACTGGCTACCATTAAAAATGCCATTGTCCGGGCCAACCAGATCCGCCACGAATACAGCGCCAGGAAAGAAGAAGAAGAGCAAATGAAGAAGCTGGGCATTGTCCCGGGAGGCTAATATGATTCGATGGTACCGTTTTTCTTTTATCATAGCGATAGTCCTGTTCGTTCTGAGCGCCTGCCGGACCGTACCGGAGCTTCCCCCGGAAACGATTCTTCCCGGACCTGAAATTCAGGAGGGGGAGGAGCCGGTCCCCGGTCCGGATATCGCGGAAACCCGGCCCCGGCAGACCCTGCGGGACCAGCTTACCGTTGTTTTTACCGGGGGGGACCTGGAACTGGATCCCCGCAAGTCCTTTATTGCCTCGGAGGCCCAGCTTTATACCGCCCTCTATGAGGGCCTCTTTTCCTACCATCCCTATACCATGGAACCGGTACCGGGCGCGGCGGAACGATGGGAAGTCTCGGAGGACAAGAAAACCTGGACCTTTACGATCCGGGATAACGCCCGGTACTGGAACGGGGACAGCCTGCGGGCCCAGGATTTCCGGTCCGCCTGGATTTCCCTTTTGAACCCCGCACGGGAATCCCCTTATTCGAGCCTCTTTGATGTGATACAGGGGGCCCGGGAGTACCGTACCGGTCAGGTTTCAGACCCCTCCGGCATCGGCATCGAGGTGGAAGGGACCAAGACCCTTATCGTCCACCTGGCGGTCCCCGCCTCCTTCTTTCCTTCCATGTTATGCCATCATTCCTTTAGCCCCGTACATCCTTCCATGCTGGACGACGAGGACTGGTCCGATTCTCCGCCCATATCCAACGGCCCCTTTTATATTTCCGGTGAAAGCGCCATCGGAAAGGAACCGTCCAGTCTGATTCTGGACAAGAATACCTGGTATTGGGATTCCCGGCAGGTAAACCTGAACCGGATCACCGTCCGCTACCTTGATGACGCCGATGAAGCTTCGGCCCTGTGGAATTCCGGGGAGGCCCGGTGGATCGGCGGCGATGTCAACCTTGATACCCTGACGGACCGTTCCGGTATAGTCGTCAATACCATGTTTGCCACCCATTACTATTTTATCCGTTCCGTAGAGAAGCCCTGGTCGGATTACCGGGTACGCCGGGCCCTTATCCTGGCCCTGCCCTGGGAGAACCTGCGGGAGGGCCACTTCCTTCCCGCCAAGACCCTGATACACCCTATCATGGGGTATCCCGAAATCGAAGGTCTGGAAAACACCGATATTGAAGGGGCCCTCCGCCTGCTGGAAGAGGCGGGCTTCCCCCGGGGGGCGGGGCTGCCGGAGCTGGTGATCCGCCTTACCCCCTCCCCGGAGGCCGCCCGGATTGGGGAACTGATGGCCCTGGCCTGGCACGAAAAGCTGGGGGTGCCGGTGCGGATCGAAGTAGTACCCTACCGCCAGTACTTTCAGTCCCTTAAAACCCCCGGTTACGGGGTAGGCTCTTCTACGTGGATTGGAGATTTTGCCGATCCCTATACATTCCTGCAAATGTGGCGCCGGGACTCCAACCTGAACGACGCCGGCCTGGACGATGCGGATTACGAGGAGTTGATGGAAAAGTCCATGACCCAGGAAGGAATAGAGCGTTTTGCCACCCTGGCGGAGGCAGAAACACTGCTTTTGGACCGGGGTACGGTGATACCTATTTCTTACAGCCCCGCGTTGAACATTATTGACACCGGCGAACTCAGCGGCTGGTATTCCAACGCCTTAGACATCCACCCCTTTAAGTACCTTTCCTTCAGAGCCTTCCGCCCCCTGCCGGGTGTAGCGCTGTTGACCTAAAATCCAGACAGCATTCAAACGGTGGATCTTGTTTTGGGCGCATCCCTGCGCCTGCGGGGTCCTGCGGACTCCCTCCGCAGGCGCAGGGACCGGGCTTTCCGCTTCAATTCCTCGACCCCCGGCCCCGCTCTCTCCCCCTACAGCAGAGGCTAAACTTGACCCACTCCAACGTGTCGGCAGAGCCGGGAAAACTCCCGGGAAAACCTTTGGAATTCTCTGCCGAGCGTATCGAAGATACAACATATCGCAGATATGACGTATCGGAGATAGCGGAGGCAGACTCTACAAGCGTTTTTTTGGGAGTTTTCCCGGCTCTTGTTGAACACGCTGTTTTGTGGGTCAAGTTTAGACTGCAGGGCCGGGGGTCTGTGGTATTTCCGCTTCAATCCCTTGCGCGGGCGAAAATCGCCCTCCGTGGCGATTTTCGCCTTCGGGGTTTTGCTTCGCAAAACCCCTGAGGGATTTGTTTAGACCGGCATCCATGCCGGCCAGGTCAAATGACCACGCCATGCGGCCTTTCGCTGTGCAATACAGTTTCGCGCCAGGGAAAGATGGAACCGCATTTTCTTTGCTGTCCTCCGTGTTTCTCCGTGCAAACCGCGGTTTTTCTTAGGTATGGTTATTGCGCTTATTGTTCCGGCTGTATAACAATTAAGCGACGGCATTTCCGATGTTCCTGCCGGACGGCGCGGACTAAAGTAGTTACCGTTGCCAAATCCACCAAAGCCTTTTGCGAGGAACTGCCGGGGTTGCCGGGGCGGCTGGAGTCGGATCGGATGCCGCTGCTACTGGTGCTGCCGGAGCGCCTGCGCTTGCCAATAAGCTCTCTATCCGTGTACTTTTTGCCAAATTCGCCAGATATGATGCCGCGACCGTGGCGGTTTCTGTATTAATCGCTTTGAGCCCGAGACTGTAAACATCCCCCAAATCAGCCAGCGAGCCCGTTACAACCGCCCCCGCTCCTAACAGTTTCCCTATGGACGTTGCGGATTCATCATCAACTTCCCCGCGCCAAGGAGGG
>JAISFT010000219.1 GCA_031263435.1 Treponema sp.
CCGGTTGTCTTCTTAAAATCCTCCGGGTCCCCCATAAAGCCGTTGGCCTCTTTAACCTTGGAGCTCAGGATAGACTTGAGATGATGGGGAATCAGTACCACGCCGTTGTATGAAAGGGCGGCGATACATTCCAGGTCTTCCTCTGTTACATCGTCATCAAACTGAAAGCAGCCGTTTGTTTTGACCGTCAGCTTTTCCCCCGCGGCATCGGCGAACTGCCGGTGTCCCCAGTGAACATCACCATTCAGTTCCATCAGGCGGCCTTCGAATATTTCATAGTCGCCGGCCTTGCCCTTCTTCCTGAAGACTGAAACCACAGAGCTGGGGAGCTTGGCCCGGCCCCGGACCACAATGGCTTCCAAGGCTTCCAGCAGGAGGAGGTCCCCGGATTCCATGTTGAAATTTCCATTGACGTAAATTTTAGGCCCGTAAAGCGGAAGCTGGGCGGATTCCAGGTTTCCGGTAATTTCGTACCCATCGGGGACCAGCAGCAGATCCGGGCAATGGAACAGCTCAGCGTAGAGGCCGTAGAGTCCTTCGTAGGTAAAAAGGGAATTACAATCGACCTTGAGGCCCGCGGCCTTGGCCGCTTCCAGCGCCCTGGCATCCGGGGCGTTCAGGGTCCCGTCTATCCAAAGGTGTTTGACATCGGGGGGGAGGACGGTCAGGATCTTCCCCAGATTCTGATCTCCCAGAAATACCCGGGCCCCGTCGGGGTAGGCCTGTTTCCTGCCCTGTACCTTGGCCAGGGAGGCAAAATCTCCGGACGCAGGGTAGTACAGGGTCCCCAGCACGACAACTCCCTCGGTCTCCCCCAGGCTTTTGACCCCTTCCCCCCGGGCAATCAGATTGCCGGAGGCAAGGACGGAAAGGCCCTTAAGATCCATGCCGCCGTCAATAACGGTATCGGCGTCAAGCTGGATGATCCTGCCCTTAACCTCCTGGATCTTCAGATCCCCGGTGTTGATCCGGGCGTTCTTTGCGGCAAGTTTTGCGTAAATCTCCGGAGATGCCATAAAGGCCCCGCAGTTCACGGTAATCCCGGTGTAGGCGTCCAGCACCCCCCCCGCATCGTTCAAAAGGCAAACCATACCGCTGTTGATAATGAGTTCTTTTTCCGATTTCTCTTCGATGCCTTGTTTCTCTTCCATGTCTTGCTCCTTACAAAAAGTTTACGGCGAATCCCGAAATGTCAGATTCCGGGACCCTTCCCCTGATTCCGCATCATCCCCAGAGCCTTCCGCAGCCTGGTCCGTACCGTGGCGGGGGGAATGCCCAAGGCTATACCTATTTCACCGCTGTTCATCCCCCCGTAATACTTCATCCTGACGATGGTCCCCAGGTCATGGGGCAGCCTTTCCAGCAGGGCCTCCGCGGTAAGCTTGCCGGCAAGGTCGGGCAGGCGGGTATCGGCAAACAGGGATCCGTCCCCGTCAAGGAGCGGCAAAAGGCGGGCATCGCGGCGTTTGGAATCCACCACTGCATTGCGGGCGGCGGCGTAGAGCCAGGCCCGCATGGCGGGTTCCGGCATGGCCTCCAGCATCCCTCTGCGGGCCAGGGCCTGGACAAAGGCATGGGAAACCCCATCCTTTGCCGCCTGTTCATCACCGCAAAAATGGATCATGGCCCCCAGCATCGACTTGCCGTATTCCCGAAACGCCGCTTCAACCAGCACTCATTCACTCCCATCAGGACCGGTCATCCATGCGGAATCATTGCGGACCGGTACTATGTAGACGTTTGGGAGGAGGAAAGTGTTTGCGGTTTTCCGGCAATGTGCAGAACCATTCTGTGGGTCAAGTGTACCCTTCAAACACGGGACCCTATGGTACTATCCTTCCAGGTGGTTTTGACGCCGCAAAAACCCAAAAGGGTCATCAGAGTCATGTAAAAGGGCATTGCGAGGAGTTCCCGAATCCAAAAAACCGAAGGCAGGGAGGAAGCGGTCTCCGGGGAACCATCCCCAGGAAGATCGGCCTTTGAAAAACCGGCCTTTAGGGTCTTTTTGATCCCGCCCAAGGCGCCGCCCCGGGCGATAAAAAGGGCCCCCACCGTATTTTCCAGCATGACAATAAACTGGGCCAGGGGCATGGGCCAGAGTTTCGGAAAGAAGGGCAGGAGGAGGAAGGACAGAACAGCGGCGCTGATGGTAAGCATCAGAACGGTGTAGTTGATCCGGGTAAAAAGCTCCGGGCTGAACAGGCCGCCGTTGTTCCAGCGAAGGGTTTGGTTGATGAGGGACTTCCAGGTGGTTTCGGGCTTGGTGAACACATGGGTTTCCCGGCTGCAGGCCGAACGGACCTGGTATGAAGTGGCGGAGCGGATAAGGGAGATAAGGGCCGCGTCCTCCGTGGGGGATGGGGGCACCGCGGCGTAGCCCCCCGCCTCGTCTAGGGCGGCCCGCCGGAGGATCAGGTTGTTTCCAAAGCCGCCCCCCGCGGCCCCCAAACCCACGGCCCCCGCCAGGTACACAAAACGGACCACATGGTCGTAACACTGGTAACTGTACAAAAAGGATCCGCCCCCCCGCGGGGAAGCGAAAGAACGGGCCGTAGTTCCGTCCCGTTTTCCGGGCCACAGTTTAAATACCGGGCCGATGATGACCCCGATACAGGGGTCCGCCATCGGCGCCACCATAGCCCGGGTCCAGGAGGGACCAATACGACAATCGGCATCGGTAAAGAGGAAAAAATCCCCCTCCGCCACCGCCAGGCCCTGTTCCAGGGCATACTGCTTGTGGTTGGGACAGGGATTCTCCTGCAGGCTTATGACACGAACATTGTCCCGGGACCCGGCAAAAGCGGAAAGCAAGGCGGCGGTTCCATCGGTGGAACGATCGTCCACCAAGACGATCTGCACCCCGCCGTATTCCTGGGCGGCAAGATCTTCCAACAGCGGGGGAAGCCGGGATTCCTCGTTGTGAACCGACACAATAACAGAAACCCTGGGCAGGCCGCCGGTCCCTTCAACAGCGAAACTGCTGCCCCGGGTCTCCCGCCGGCGTTCCATAAACAGGCCCGCAAGAATGGCGCTTTGCAGCAACACATAAAAGACCCCGTAAATGAAGGGAAGAAGTTCTAATACCGGCACCTGGACACTCCGAAACCCTCCGGAGCTATTCTACCATGAAATCGTGGAATTTCCAGTCTGTTTTATCCGCCGCCGCGGCGGCATATTTCTTTACAAAACCGCAGGGCCGGTAGGTTTCCTTGGCCTGCCGCAGTCCCAGATCCCCCAGGTCTTGCTCCCGGTTGATATGGACGTAATGGGGGGGAAGCATGGCGGCAAAGGCCTGGTTCATGTACTGGTATATCCCCTTGTAGCCTCCGGCAGCCTTTTCAAAGTGGACCGCAAACATGGTCCCCCCGGCCAGGGCCTCCCCCAGACACCAGCCCGCGGGTTTTCCGTCAATGAAGTACAGGGCCCCCTCCATACCCAGTTCCCCGGCCTGTTCCAGGGCTTCCCGGGCGGAGCTGTAATCCCCCTCTTCCCCCTTTTCCTCCCTCCAGCGCTCCAGCACCTCCAGGGCCAGGGGAACCAGATCCGCGGTCAGGGGCCATTCCTGGTGATCATAGGCGCTCAAAAACTGGTTTACCAGGTTCCGCTTCTTGTGGTACCTCTTGCCCGGCAATTCCGCCAGATCCGTCCGCAGGTACAGGTAGTCAAAATTGTCCCGGTCCCCGGTTATCATAAAACCATCGGCCTCCAAAGTTCCCTGTACCTGGGGCAGCACCGATTCGGGGATGTTCTTCCAGTAACGGTGGTTCTTAAAAAGGTCCCGCACAAGTTCGCCCTCCGGGGCGCCGCAGGGGGACAGAAAAAAATGCTCGGCCCCCCGGATCTTTGAACCCCCGTGGGAATCTTCCGGCTGCAGCCCCGAAAACAGGGGCAGCCCCCCGCCCTTCCCCGGCGGGGTACGGCATACCCGGTAGTGGTAGCGGTGGCGGAACAGGTAAAGACCGGCAAAACTGAATTCGGAAATTCCATCGGGAGTATCGAAGAGTTCCTTGCGCAACTCATCTTTCATTTCAAAATCCAGGGGAACAAAGTCGGGATAACATGGTATCTGCATAGGCTGGTTATATGATAACCGATATGCAGCATAACAAGAAAGCCCTGGATGGCGTCAGGATAAATGTGGATAAATGTATAGGATCGTTTTGTTTTTGGGCGCATCAGCCCCATTCGGGGCTGTGCTGTAAGGAATAGGTTATACATCATCACCATTTGGGCGCATCCGGCCTGCGGCCGGACCGGGCTTTCCGCTTCAATTCCTCGACCCATCCCATATGTGTATACCGGGGCTGGGAAAAATCCCGGGAAACTGCTTGTAGAGTCTGCCTTCGCTATCTCCGATACGTCATATCTACGATATGCTGTATCTTCGATACGCTCCGGCAGGGAATTCCAAATATTTTCCCGGTCTCTTCCCCAGCCCCGCTGTACATATATAGGCGGGTCGCTACAGAGGAGGAGGTATAGGACGGCTAATGGCTGGGGGGTCTGCGGTATTTCCGCTGCAATCCCTTGCGCTGCTCAAAAATGGCATCCATGCCATTTTTGAGCTGTAAGTTTTTTGCAAAGCAAAAAACTTATGAAACTACTGTAGCCGGCCTCCTTGCCTTTGAGATTACTGCGAAAGCAGTTGGCTACGCCGGCAAGCGGCATCCATGCCGTTTCAGGGCTGTGAGTTTTTGCGAAGCAAAAACCCGAAGGTGAAAACGGCAAGGATGCCGAAGTGCGCCCAAAAAACAAAACAATCCTATTCCGGCGTGTACTGGTACAAAAGATCGGTTGCCGCTATACTTTGCGGGAAATCGCAGATAATAAAGATTTTGAGGAATTACGGAGAAGGCAGTATTATGAATATCGGCATTGTGTTTCTGGTTGTTTTTTTGGCCGTCATGACCGGTATCGGCATCTGGGGGATGAAAAAAACCAAGACCCTGGGGGATTTTTTCCTGGGGGGCCGCAGTCTGGGGCCCTGGGTTTCCGCGATAGCCTACGGGACCTCCTATTTTTCCGCGGTGATTTTTATTGGCTTTGCCGGTACCCAGGGCTGGCAGTTCGGCCTTACCTCCCTGTGGATCGCCCTGGGGAACGCCCTTATCGGCGCGGGGGCGGCCTGGCTGGTCCTGGCCCGCAGAACCCGGCGGATGACTCAAAACCTGGACACCATGACCATGCCGGAATTCCTCCAGGAACGCTACGGGGCCAAGCACCTTAAACCCGTGGCCGCGTGCGTAATCTTCTTCTTCCTCCTCCCCTACTCCGCTTCGGTGTTCAAGGGCCTGGGGCACCTCTTTGAAAAGGCGTTCCCTATTCTCTCCTACGATGTGGCCCTGCTCATCATGATTGGCTTTACCGGGGTGTACCTTATTCTGGGGGGATATTTCGCCATCGCCATAACCGACTTTATCCAGGGGATCATCATGTTCTTTGGGGCCGCCCTGATGATAGGGGTCC
>JAISFT010000285.1 GCA_031263435.1 Treponema sp.
GATCCCCGGGAAGATACCGCGGCCGCCCGCTTCCGGGGGCTTATCCGCCGGGCCTGCGAAAAGTCCGGCCGGAGGGTGGTGGTCCTTATCGACGAATACGACAAGCCCCTGCTTGAGACTCTGGATAACCCGGAGATGAACGAGAAGATCCGGAACAGCCTTAAGGCCTTCTACGGGGTCCTGAAGGCGGCGGACCCCTGGCTCCACTTTGTCTTCTTAACGGGGGTTACCAAATTCTCCCAGGTCAGCGTCTTTAGTGATCTGAACCACCTGCGGGACATCAGCCTGGAACGGGACTATGCGAATATCTGCGGCATCACCCTTTCGGAACTGAGGGACAACTTTGAACCGGAACTCCGCACCCTGGCGAAGGACAACGGCCTGAGCGACGAGGAGGCCCTGGCGGAAACCCAGAAACTCTACAACGGCTACCATTTTTCCGAGGATACCGAAGGGGTCTTTAACCCCTTTAGCATATTAAGGACCCTGGCGGCCCGGTGTTTTCGCTATTACTGGTTTCAGACGGGGACCCCGACCTTTCTTATCAGGCTGCTGCAGCGGGCGGACTTTGACCTGCGGGATTTTGGGGAGGGGATCTCGATACCCGCGCAGGCCATAGACGACTACCGGATCCAGGGGGGGAACCCCGTACCTATCCTGTACCAGAGCGGCTATCTCACCATTAAGGGCTACGACCGGCAGTTTAACGAATACCTGCTGGGCTTCCCCAACGAGGAAGTACAGTACGGCTTTCTGGAGGCCCTGCTGCCTGAGTATGTGCCGGGTCCCCGGAACGATTTTTGTGTGAGGGATTTTGTGAAAGACCTGCAGCGGGGGGAGACGGAAGGGTTTATGACCCGGTTGCGGGCGTTTTTTTCGAGCATCCCCTATGAATTGAACGACAAGACGGAACGGTACTATCAGGGGATTTTTTATGTTTTGTTCACGCTGATGGGGCAGTTTGCGGGGGTGGAGCTGCGGAGCGCTGCGGGCCGTGCGGATGCGGTGGTGGAAACCAGGGACCTGGTCTATGTATTTGAGTTCAAGCTGGCGGGTTCCGGAACCGCGGAGGAAGCGCTGCGGCAGATAGAGGAGAAGGGGTATTTGCTACCGTGGACTGCGGGGGGGAAGAAGCTGATAAAGGTAGGGGCGGTATTTGACAGCGAAACCCGGACCCTGGGAGAATGGAAGGCCCTTACCATTCCTACATAAATGTAATATTCTGTGCTGATGCAGGATGAAACTGCGGAAATGTCGTTTATGGAACGTCTTCCTGCCGCAGGGCGCGGGGAGGATTGGGAGAAGGCGGAACTGGAACTCCTCTTTGACATTGCCCGGACCTTCGACAAACATGTGGAACTCAGAACCGCGCTGGAGCCCCTCCTCAGCCTGATGGAATTCCGGGCCGGCCTGGGCCGGGGCATGGTAACTCTGCTGGACCGGGCCACCGGGGTCCTCAAGGTGGAGGAGGCCTTTGGGCTTGACCCCGATGAAAAGCGGCGGGGCATCTACCGCCTGGGGGAGGGCCTGGTGGGCCGGGTTTTTGAAAGCGGCGTCCCGGTTATTGTATCCAACCTGGCCTGGGAACCCCGGTTCCTTAACCGGGCGGTAAACCGCCGCCGGGAAGACATGGAGGGGCTGAGCTACTACTGCGTCCCCATCCGTTCCCGGGGCGGCGTGATCGGCACCCTGAGCGCGGAACGGCGGATCCGGGAGGAGGAGCCGGGGCTGCGGATGGCCCGGGATCGGGCCCTCTTGGAGAAGATTTCCTCGATTATTTCGGATTCCGCCAAGCTCCGGGAGCGGATCCTGGAAGAACAATTCCGCCTGCGCCGGGAGGGGGAGGAGAGCGCTTCGGCCGGGGACAGGGCCGACTGGACCCGGGGCGGCAGGATCGCCGCGGAAAGCGGGATCATCGGCACTTCAAACAGCATGCGGGAGGTCTACGAGATGCTGGGCCGGGTGGCCCCCAGTGACGCCACGGTGCTGATCACCGGGGAAAGCGGTACCGGCAAAGAGCTGGTGGCCGCGGAACTCCACCGCCTGTCCAGGCGGGCGGCCGGTCCCTTTGTCAAGGTAAACTGCGCGGCCCTGCCGGAATCGATCATCGAAAGTGAGCTTTTCGGCCACGAGAAGGGGGCCTTTACCGGGGCCACCGCCCTGCGGAAGGGCCGCTTCGAGCTTGCCCACTCGGGTTCCGTTTTCCTGGACGAGATTGGCGAACTTCCCCCCCAGATGCAGGTTAAGCTCCTGCGGGTCCTCCAGGAACGGGAACTGGAGCGGGTAGGGGGGACCAGCACGATCAAGGTGGATGTCCGGCTTATCGCGGCCACCAACCGGCACCTGGAAAACGATGTTAAGGCGGGCCGCTTCCGGGAGGATCTGTACTACCGCCTGAACGTGTTTCCCCTGCGGATTCCCCCCCTGCGGGAACGGAAGAGCGACATCATGCTCCTGGCGGATCACTTTACCGGGAAGTACGGGGAGAGGAACGGCAAGCGGATCCGCCGGATCTCCGCGCCTGCCATCGACCTGTTGACCAGCCATTCCTGGCCCGGCAATGTCCGGGAACTGGAAAACTGCATCGAGCGGGCGGTGATCCTCAGCGCCGATCAGGTAATCCACGCCTACAACCTGCCCCC
>JAISFT010000293.1 GCA_031263435.1 Treponema sp.
CATGTGATTTTAAACTATACAAGCCGTACAGTAACGGTGTTTCCCCTTACCTTGACAACCTTTATCCCCCGGCCGCTTTCCACAAACAGGCCCTCCGCCTGGGCTTCGTAGATCTCCCCGTCGATCTCCACCCTGCCCACGGGGTGCAGGGGTGTGGCGGCAACGCCGATTTTCCCCACCAGGGATTGATCGTTTTCACGGGTCCCGTTCGGGGCCCCGCCCTGCGCCGGAGCGCCGGAGGAAAGGGGGCCCCCCGCGGTTTCCGTGATCTGGGTGGTAAGGGTGAGCCGGTTAAAAATCCGGATCTTGGGGCCCAGCAGGGCTATGACGGCGATTCCGGTAATGGCGGCGATAAGGGATATAAATACTACCACGGCGTTCCTCCCCAGAAGGGTCCACTCCCAGTCGAAGCGGGGGATCACAAAGTCCTGCATGGATAAGAGCAGGGAAAACCCGATAAGCAGGAAGCCTGAAATTCCCATCACCCCAAAACCGGGGGTGATGAAGATCTCCACCACCAGGAGGCCCAGGCCGAGGAGGAACAGGACGATTTCCAGGGAACCTACCCGGCCCAGCATGGCCCCGGACCCAAAGACTGTTACAAAGGCGATGATCGCCACGACCCCGAAAATCCCAAAGCCGGGGCTGTTGATCTCCAGAAAGATCATCACCAGACCCAGGATGATGAGCAGGGCCTGGACCGGGGCGCTGGTCAGGAGGGAGATGATCCCATCGGCAATGCCGGGGACGCTTTCCACCGCCGGGGAGGCCGCGCCGATGGCGCTTAGCAGGGCTTCCCGGTCATCCGCCAGCCCCCGAATCAGGCCGTAATGTAAGGCTTCCCCGCTGGTAAGGGAGAGGAGCTTCCCCCTGGGGGAGATGATCCCCCGGCGTTCCGGCCTTGGTCCCCCCGTTTCGGCCTCTTTTTCCAGCAGTTCCAGTTCCTGCAGGCTGAGGATACGAATTCCGTTGTCTATCGAAACTTCCCAGAGTTCCACATCGTAGTCCACCATGGCCTTGGCAATTTCCACGGGGTGTCCGTTTCGTTCCGCCAGGGCCGCTATCTGGGACCGCACTGCGGCAACGGTCTTTTCCCCGGTTCCCTCGGTCTGTCCGTCCGCCCCGACAGTTACCGGCGCGGCCGCCCCCAGGGAAGTTCCGGCGGCCATGTAGATCTCCTGACAGGCCATAGCGATCAGGGCGCCGGCGGACCAGCTTACCCCCATCGAGTCCCCCCCGCTGTTCACCCAGGCAATGGTTTTGGCATTTTTTACCGAGGTGATAAACGAGGTGATCTGCAGGGCCGAGTCCACCCGGCCGCCGAAGGTATCAATCTCGAAGATGAGAAACTCCGCGCCCTGGTCCAGGGCTTTCCGCCCCTCGCGCCGTACAAAAGCCGTAAGGGAAGGTTCAATATCACCCTGAATGGGGATGATCCAGGCCGTGCCCCGCTGCGTTCCGGTTCCCCCGGCGGTCTGGGGAAACAGCGGTCCTCCCAGGGTAAGGCAGAGACACAGAAGGCAAAAATTACGAAACTTCATGGACAGAGTATACTACAAAACCCGGGTCTTTGTAGTATAAAAATGCTCAAAGCTGTAATTTGTACAATTTATGGATTATACTTGTTCAGTTACGGATTCTAGTCCATTGGAGGAAATCATGAAACAGCCTGTCCATCTCATCGGGAATGCCCATATAGATATATTCTGGTTGTGGCGCTGGGAAGAGGGCTTTCAGGAGATCAGGGCTACCTTTGCATCGGCGCTGGATCGTATTGCCGAACATGGGGAGTTTATCTTTACTTCGGCCTGCGCCTACTACTACAGCCTGGTGGAAACCACGGACCCCGGCCTTTTTAAGCGTATTCAGGAGGCGGTAAAGGCCGGACGCTGGTGCATTGCCGGGGGCTGGTGGCTCCAGCCCGATTGTAACGCGCCGGCGGGGGAATCCTTTGCCCGCCACGGCCTCTATGCCCAGCGTTACTTTAAGGAAAAATTC
Organism: Treponema sp.; assembly: GCA_031263435.1. Next base: position 1,999 of record JAISFT010000293.1, read on the forward strand.
GGCGTTACCGCCGGGGTGGGTTACAATGTGGACTCCTTTGGGCATAACGGAAACCTGCCGCAGCTTCTGAAAAAGGCGGGCCTCGACAGCTATGTTTTTATGCGGCCCATGGCCCACGAAAAGACCCTGCCTAAAAGGCTGTTCAGTTGGGAAGGCATTGACGGCACCAGGATTCCGGCCTTCCGGCTTTTGGGCTACGGTACGGGCGGGGGTGATGAATGGGGCGAAAAACTGGCGGGTCATATACGGCAGCACCAGGAGGCCGCTGAAGCCGAGGGGACCCCCTTTATGTGTTTCTACGGCGTGGGGAACCACGGCGGCGGTCCCACCAGGCAGAATATTAAAACCATTGATGAACTAAAAGCCGGGGGCGAAAACATTGTCTACAGCGATCCCCGGAAATTTTTTGAAGAAGCTTCCCGGGCGGCCGGTATTCCGGTTATCAGGGACGAGATGCAGTACCACGCCATCGGCTGTTACTCATCAATAAGCAGGGTGAAGTGGGCAAATAACAGCGCCGAACAGCAGCTTATGTTTGCCGAAAAAATGCTTGCCGTGCTGGGCCGCTCGGATACGGATATGGCGGACAACACAGCGGCCCTGAGGACAGGCTGGAAGAAGGTGCTGACCAACCAGTTCCACGATTCCCTGGGGGGCTGTTCCATCCCCGAGGCCTACCCGAAAATCCTGGCAGCCTATGCCTGGGGCCAGGAAACGGCCAACCAGATGACAACCATTCTTTTCCAGCGTCTTGCATCGCGGGTTGCCACATTCAAAGAAGGTTCCACGGTGATTGTCTGGAACCCCCACCCCTGGGAGCTAAGGGATACCATCGAAGTTATCGGCGCGGCGGACAAGGTTTTTGACGCCGGGGGCGGGGAAGTTCCCTTTGAATACGCGCCGACCAGTGCCGTTACGGGAGGGTTTTTCTCCCAGGCCCTCCGCTTCAACGTAACCCTTCCGCCCCTGGGCTATGCCTCTTACCGTCTTGAAAACCTCAGAACCAACCTTGATATCGGCAGCTTCCTGGATTTCCAGTACACCAGGACCGCTTCCAACCGGATATGTTCGGGGGATTGGGAGGCGGTGATTGACCGGGAAAGCGGTTTCATCACTTCATTCTATGACAAAAAAACGAAGACCGAATTCCTGGGGGGCCGCGGCATCGGCCCGGTGATCGTGGACGATGAATCCGACACCTGGACCCACGCGCTTTCTTCCTACCAGGGCGCCCGGCATGTTATGGCTTTGGAATCCTACACCCTTGTTTCCCGGGGCCCGGTTTCAACCGAATACGAGATTGTTTACAAACGCTGTCAGAGTACCGTAATCTTCCGCGTCAACCTTAACGGCGCGGAGGGAAGACTCGATATCAAAGTCCGGGTGATCTGGAACGAACATCACCGGCTGCTCAAACTGTGCGTAGCTTCGGCTTTCCCCGGCGAAACGTTTAGTTCCGAAATTCCCTACGGCGCCATTGAGCGGTCCGCCGATGAAACCGAGTGGCCCCTTCAGCGCTGGGCAAAACTTTCCTGCGGCGGCGCGGCCCTCGCAGTGCTGAACGACGGGATCTATTCGGGCAGCGCCGGGGGGGGAAGCCTCGATCTGACACTGCTGCGGAGCCCGGTCTATGCCAATCACGAGAACCAGCATCCCCGGCCGGACATTTATCACCGCTATGTGGACCAGGGCGAACAGGAATTCTGCATCAGGCTGCGGGGCTATCCCCGGGGCGCGGGCAATGACGAGATTGCCCGCCGGGCCCTGGAACTTAACCAGCCCCCTGTCTATGTGATCGAATCGATTCACGGGGGGGACCTTCCGGGGGAACAGAGTTTCTGCAGAATAGCGGAAGGTTCTACGGCGCTTATCAGCACCATTAAACGCGCCGAAGACAATGACGGCTGGATAGTCCGGGCTGTCGAGGCGGGGGGACAAAAAACCCGGGCCCGGATCGATTTTACCTGGCTTGGAGCGCGGGGGGAATTTTCTTTTGGACCCTACGAGATTAAGACCATCAAAATTGCGGACCGGGACGGGACAATAACCGAAACCAATCTGCTGG
>JAISFT010000298.1 GCA_031263435.1 Treponema sp.
CTTATCGAAACCGTGGAAAAGGCCGCGGAAATTTACGTCAAGGTAATGAACAGCAAAATTCTCCAGTCAATTACCGACAGCGAACTCAAGACCCTGGCGGAAACCTTCGGCCTTAAGCACCGGAAAGATTTTCTGGATTAGCCTTGGTTTTTATTTATTAAGGAGGGGGGGCCCGCTACCACGGACAATCGTACCGGAAGTGGAGTTTGGGGCTTTGCCCCAAACTCCGAAAACCAAAACGCTCAAGCGTTTTGGTTCGCGCAAGGGATAGAAGCGGAAATACCGCAGACTTCCAAAAAAGGTACCTGCGCCATTCTGGCGACACCTTTTTGGAGGTCGAGGAATTGGAGCGGATAGCCCGGTCCCCGGTCCGCAGGACCGGGGATGCGCCCATAAGATTCACAGTTTGAATGATGTCCCAATACTAAGCCGGGGAGCTGTCCGCCTTGTGGTCCTGGGTCTTGTTGACCGTCTTTGCAAACTGCTCGGAAACCGTAATAAACACATCTATCAGATCGGGGTCAAACTGGGTCCCCTTGCTTTTTACAATAATCTGGGACGCCTCTTCATGGGTAAAGGGATCCTTGTAGGGCCGGGCGGATCGCAGGGCATCGTAAACATCCGCAATAGCCATAAGACGGCCCCCCAGGGGTATGTCCCGGCCCTTAAGGCCGTAGGGGTATCCGCTCCCGTCCCATCTTTCGTGGTGGTTCCCGGCCAGAATTTTGGCGTGGGACAGGAAGCTGCTTTCCGGGGTTTCCTTCTGCATGGCCTCGATAATTTGCACCCCAAACAGGGTATGGTTTTTCATCTGGTTAAATTCATCGGGTGTAAGCTTTTCGGGTTTCAAGAGTATTTTATCGGGAATTGAAATTTTCCCCACATCATGAAGCTGGGAAGATTGAAGAAAGAAGTCCCTGTTCCAGGCCGCAATTTCACTGGTATACAGATTAATCTCGCTAAGACCATCCAGCAGCAGCGAAAGGTACTGGCGGGTCCGCTCCACATGGCCCCCGGTTATCTCATCCCTGCTTTCCACCAGGTTTGCCACAATCTTCAGCACCGAATTCTGCATATCCAGAACGGTTTTGGTCCGGGCCCGGACCATCTCCTGAAGATTGTTGTTGTAGTTTATCAGTTCCTGCTGCTGGGAAACCACTTTTAAGTGAAGTTCCAGCCGTTTAAGCAGCAGGGGCGGGGAAAAGGGTTTGGAAATGTAGTCCACCGCCCCCAGGTTCAGGCCCTCTATCTCGCTGGAAGTGTCGCTCATGCTGGTCAGGAAAATGACCGGTATGTCCCGGGTATCCGGCTGGGACTGAAGTTTCCGCATGGTGTCGTATCCGTTCATTACCGGCATGTCAACATCCAGGAGGATCAGATCGGGCCGGGCCCTGTCTAAAAATTGGAACAGCTTTTCCCCTGATGGTATGGTAACCACATCGTAATTTTCAGTCATGATGCCCTTGCCAAGCGCCAAACTGGTGATATCATCGTCCACAAGAGCAATGCGTTTTCTGGCGGTTTCCATGCCATCAAGTATACCATTCATTGGCAGTTTTTTAAAGGTACCCCGATGATTTTTTGCCGGTATGATGTTATAGTAGGAAGTACCTGATATAAACCCGAAACGGATAGGAAAGCATGGATCGTAAAGCTTTGAAAGCCCTGATTAGAGAAAATTCCCTACAACTTACTGTTGTATTGGCTATATTCCTTTTTATGATCATCTTTGGCTGCGGCTGGGCAACCTCCAATCTGCAGCAATACATGGTCAACAACGCGGAAGAGATGCTCCAGGTGGCAGATGAGCGGATGCGGGGGGAACTGCGGGAGTCCGAGGCAGTCCTGCTCAGCATAAGCGTTGCGATGATGCAGAACCCGATCATTCATGAAGCGGACCCGGACATCGCGGAGCTGCAGCGCTACCTGGCCTCCCTCAATGCCGCCTTTGGCAGTTCCGGGGATTCTGCCGGCGAAAACTACAATGGGTACCAGGATACCTTTTGGTACCGGCCGGGGGATACCGGCGAGACCTTTGTCAGCGGTTCCGGCTGGGATCTTCCCCCCGGTTCCCCGGTTGACACCCTTCCCTGGTACCAGTTGAGCCGGGAACAGCCGGGAAAGGTGATCGTTACCCCCCCCTACCGGAGCCCCCGTTCCCTGGGCCAGGTTATGACCGTCGCTGCCCTGCTGGTGGGGGATGATGGGGAAGAATATGGGTTTTTGGGGATTGATATAGCCCCCCGGGAGATTGCCGGGATCATGGTGGACTTTCTGACGGACAGGGGGGGCTACGGGTACCTGATTGGCCCCATCTCCGAAACCGACAGCCGCCTGTGCTTTATTGCCTATCCAAAGGCCCAGTACGAGGGTATTCCCCTGGAAACTTTGGGTCCCCAGTATGTGGAACTGGAACAGCGGCTGGGCCGGGGGGCAAAAACCGTTTCCAGTGTAAGAATCAAAACAATGGAGGACAACGAGGTTGTTGCCTTTTACCAGGAAACCATAAACGGCTGGTATACCGGGCTTGCCTTCCCCACAAGGGATTATTACAACGATGCCTACACCATGGCGATCATATACACGATCACCGGCCTGAGCATGATGCTGATTCTCTGTTACTTTTTGCTGCGGCTCTCTCTGGAAAAAATGCATTCCGATGAGGAAAACAAGGCCAAGTCCTCATTCCTTGCCCAGGTAAGTCATGAGATCCGCACCCCCCTGAATTCCATTCTGGGCATGTCGGAAATAATACTGCGCAACGATCTTACCCCCGAGTTAAACGAGAAGGTGTCTGTCATAAAACAGGCGGGAAACATCCTCCTTTCCATCATTAACAATATTCTGGATTTTTCAAAAATAGAAACCAACAGGACGCGGATCTATTCCAATCCCTATCATCTGGATTCCATGATAAATGACGTGGTCAACATCGGCCGTCTGCGCCTGATGGATAAACAGGTGGATTTTTTCGTCAACATAGACAGCGATATTCCCGCGGAACTTATCGGTGACGAAATAAAAATACGGCAGATACTTATTAATCTGCTGAACAACGCGATAAAGTACACCAGGCAGGGGTATATACGGCTCAGTGTTACTAAACAGAATATTCCGAATTCCCCTTCCGGTGAAAATCAGATAAAGATTATGTTTGCGGTTGAAGATACGGGAATCGGCATCAAGCAGGACGAGCTGAAGAGTCTGTTTGACGAATTTACCCGTCTGGATCTGGAACATAACCACGATATCGAAGGCACCGGCCTGGGGCTTACCATTGCCAACTCCTTCTGCCGGGCTATGGGCGGGGACATTTCCGTTACGAGCGATTATGGCAAGGGTTCTGTCTTTACCGCCGCGGTGGTACAGTCCTGCCGGAACACGGATAAAATTGCCCGGCTGGAAAATTTGAACAAGCAGGTTGTGATATACGAGGACAGGCCGGCCTATTTGCAGTCTTTGCTTTCCGCCTTTTCGGGCCTTGGGCTGGACCCCAAATGCGCCTCGGACATCGCCGGCTTTAAGCAGGATATCCGGGAGAACAAATTCGATTATGCCTTTGTCCCTTCCCGTTATGCCGCGGAGTGTATATCCTGCCTGCAGGATTCCGGATCCACAGTAAAACTGCTGATTATGCTGAATACCAATGATATGTCCGGCTCCCAGCCTGCGGCGGGCGTTCATCTGCCCATATATTCCTGCGTCCTTGCCAATATTCTTAACGGGGTTACGGAAGCAAAGACCCGGATATTTTCTCTCGACGCTATCCGCTTTTCTGCCCCTACCGCCCGTGTACTGGTGGTGGACGATCTGCCGACCAACCTGCGGATCGCAGAAGAACTGATGAAGCCCTACGGCATGAAGGTAGACACCTGCCTTTCCGGCCCGGAGGCGCTAGACCGGGTCAAGCGGAATCTTTACGACCTTGTGTTTATGGATCACATGATGCCGGAAATGGACGGACTTGCCGCTGCGGACCTTATCCGCAGGCAGGATTCCGGTGAAAATCCCGGCGGCTATTTCCGGAACCTGCCCATCGTCATGCTTACCGCCAATGCCGTAACGGGGCAGCGGGAAATGTTTTTGAAAAAAGGCATTGACGATTTTCTTTCCAAGCCCATTGATGTAGGCAAGCTGAATACGATCCTGGAAAAATGGATTCCCCGGGAAAAGCAGCAGCCCAGGGAGAAAAAAACCTGGCAGGAAGTCCCCTCCGCCGAAACTGCCGGGACCCCCGCCGAAGATTTTTTGCCGCCGATACCCGGCGTGGATATCCCGGCGGGCCTGCGGAATGCCGGCGGCTCTATCGGTTCCTATATCAGCATCCTTTCGTTTTTTTACAGCGATCTTGGCAACCGGATCCCCCTGATCAGAAAAGCTGTTGCGGAAAAAGACCTTGATACTTATACTACACTCGTCCATGCCGTTAAGGGCGCTGCCCGCAGCATCGGGGCCGCCGAAGCGGGGAACATGGCGGCAGAACTGGAATTTGCAGGCCGCAGCCGGGACAGCAGTATTGTTGCTGAAAAAACAGAGCAGTTGATGGTTAAATTAGAAGAACTTTCCGGGCATATCCGCCGGGCCCTTGACGAACCGGAGGAAGAAAAAAACGGGGAGCGGGATTCCTCTTCCGGATACCCGGAGGAAGAGGACGGTGATATTTCCGGCTCTGAAGCAAAGGAACTTAAACTGGAGGCCTTACGGGATGCACTGATAAATATGGATACCGGAGGGGTCAATGCTGTACTTTCGGAAATAAGTACCGGCACGACAAACCGGAAAATCAAAAGATATGTTGCCGCCCTTGAACAGCACATATTGCTTTTTGAATACAACGAAGCTGTCGAGATGATTGACAAGATACTTGGGGGGGGGGGGGGGGGGGGGGGGGGGGGGGGGGGGGGGGGGGGGGGGGGGGGGGGGGGGGGGGGGGGGGGGCGGGCTGCGAGTGAG
>JAISFT010000100.1 GCA_031263435.1 Treponema sp.
CAACAATCGTGGAGTGAATCCACCGCTTTTTACAAATGTAAACGCTTTGCCCCGCCCCTGCGGTCGGCTCTGCCGACACGTTGGGGAAGGCCAAGTTTAGACTGTAGGGTCCTTTCGCCTGTCACCAAAACTGAGCATTGTTGACTAACCAGGGGGAGATCGGGAGGAAACCCGTCAAATTAGGGATAATTTGACGGGTTTTTGTGGTTGAGGAAACATTTGTTTGAAACTGAGAATTGCTGCCGGAAATTTTGCTTTCTGTACGGGATATTCCAGCGCGGTGAATCGAATTGAACCGGAGTCTGGGGGTTAGCGGAAGACCAAGCGGAGGGAGATGTAGACGTGCCATCGTCGCATCTGTGGCGCCGCCACGAATGTGGCGCAGGCACGGATACATCGACCGGAGCGCAGGGCTGGAGCCAAGGGGGGGCCAGGGCGGCCGCGGAACCAAAAACCTGTCAGGGTTTTTGGTTTCCGGCTACGGGCAGATTGACCGTGGTAGCGGGCCCCCCCTTCCTTTTTATGAACGAAGGATAAAAGACTTCTAGCGGGTCTGCGCTGCAGGAACATCATCGGGGGGCACCAGGTAGTGGGCCTCGGCGATCTTCCGGGCTACGTTTAAGGATTGGGTAATATCTTTGCTGGCCTGCCGAACGTCAAGAATGCTTTCGTTGACATTTTTGGAAATGTTTTTCAGGCTTTCTATGGTACCGTGGATGGACCCCGATTCCTTCTGTATTTTCTGCGAACCGTCGCGGACCTGTTCCGTGGTACTCCGCAGGGCTTCCAGGGCGTCCAGTATCTGTCTGCCGTTTGAAGCCTGGGCCTCTACCGCCGCATTGACGGTATTAAACGATGACTGCATATCCCTTACATCGGTGAACATATCGCCCATGGTGTCTACGGTCTCCGTGGAAACATGCCGTATCCGGTCAATGCCGTCCCGCATGGCTTTGATTTCCTGGGAAATGGAATTGGATTCCCGGTTGGATTCTTCGGCAAGCTTCCGCACTTCCCCGGAAACTACCGCAAAACCTTTTCCCGCCTCCCCCGCGTGGGCGGCTTCAATGGCGGCGTTCATGGCCAGGATATTGGTCTGGGCGGCAATATTGACCAGCGCGGTGTTGGCCTCTTCCAGGAAGGCCGACTGCTCGGAGATGCGGGTCAGCTCCTCGGTAAGGCTGTTCAGGCTTTTCCGTCCCGCGTCGGAACTTTTGGAGAGTTCTTCGGTAATGGCGCTGGCCTTTCCCACGATGTCCCGTACCGCGTCGATATCCTTTACCATGTTTTCGATTGATTCCGAGGACCGGCCGATATTATCGCCCTGGACCTTTACCGCATCGTCCAGGGAACCGATATGGTGGATAATCCCCTCCACCGAATCGGCGGTCCTTTCTACCGATGTTATCTGGGAACCGGTCCGTTCCTGGACGGATACAATATTGGTGTTGATCACCTCCAGGCCGTCGGAGGAAGCCCGGATAGATTCATGGAGATTCTTGCTGATATTGACCTGGCCCAAATGCCGGTTGTTGATGTCGGCCATCGTCTTCTTCAGGCTTTCCCGGATGAGCCCCAGGGCCCGTTGAACGTCCCCAATCTCATCCCGGGAACCGGTGGGAATTTTAATATCGAACTGCAAATTCGCCAGGGCGTCGGCTTCGACCATGATAAGGTGGATGGGGCTTATGACCAGATTTCTGACGAGGACCATCGACAGGATTATTGAGAGAACCACCGCGGACAGGCCGATGATTATGGTATACAGAACAATCTGGTTGATGTTCCCGAAGAACTCATCCCTTTCCATGGCCGCGACAAGAATCCATTCGGAATCCTCCACGGGGGCGGAAGCGCCTATGTAGGACTTTGACTGGTAGGTATACCCGGCAAACACCTTGTTCCCGGTGATAACCCGGCCGACATAATCCCCCAGGGAGCTAAAGGCGGCATCGGACTGGGCGGCGGCGATGGGATTGAACTGATCGTACACCATGTTGGAATCCGGGTGGCAGACAAAGACGCCGCCGGTGTTCACCATGTAGATAAACCCGGTCCGGCCAAGGCTTATCCCCGCGGTCAATTCCCCCAGTACCGCACCGTCCCGTCTGCCTATGAGGGCGCCGAGGACCTCTCCATCCACGGTGATGGGGGCGGCGATCATGAGTACCGGCCTCCCGATGACCCGGCTTATGATAACATCGGATACGGTTGTCTGCCCCAGCAGGGCTTTTTTGATGTAGTCCCGGTCCGACAGGTCCGACGTGGTTTCATCTTTTATATAATGGGCAATTCCATCGGGACCCACAATGGCAAAATCCATGTAGTTCAGGCGGTCGATGTCCGCCAAAAGGCTGTCCCGTTGAATCTCAAAATCCATGGTTTGAGTCTGGGCCCTGGTGGCAAGTTCGTAGAGAACTCTGGTTTCCGATTCCACGACTTCCTTTACCAGCCGGCTTACCAAATTCGCCTGATTGGAAAGGGAATCTTCGGCTACCTGTTCCATGATACGGACCGACACCAGGACCGAAGCAACTCCGACGGCAATAACGATGATAAATACCAGGAGTCCCATCCATACGGAAACCTTTACCGACAACTTCATACGTCCCCCTTGACCCCGCAATACAGGGAATCCGATCCTGTCTTAAACGGCTCTGACGGTACCTTTGAGAAATTCGATGTACCGGTGTAAAACCCGGCTTTCGCCCTGGATGATCATAAGGCCCATGGAAAATTTTTCCTGAGTAATTTGAATCCAGCGGACTTCAACTTTGATCTCGAAGGGTTTAAGGCCCGATGATGCCTCGGGGTTTATCTGCATGGTATGAACGGAACCCGATTCCATGTCCACAAAGGTCTTGCTTTCCAGGCGGAAACCGGATTGACTGATGTTGCGTAAGACCGCCACACCTTCATAACCGTCGATGCTTACCAGCGCAAGATTGTCATAGCGGGGCGCCCTGGTAACAACCGCCTGGGAATCAAGAACAGCCCCTCCGGATTTGCTTTTGGATTTAAAAAACGGCATTTCCTCTCTCCTAACGCAACATTCTTAGCAGTCTTCGTAATTCCGGATTGGCTCCGGCGGGTTCCACAGTTTCGTCTTTTTGTTCCGCGTTTTTTAAGATGAGTTCGTCCCCTGTCGAGATCCGGTCAAAAAATCCGGTGCGGCTCAGGGCGCCGGCGGCCACTTCCTCGTCGGCATTATCCACAGTAAAACTTCCTACTATGTCATCGGTATGATACGTAAGGCCAATACCTTCATTCAATACTTCTGCACGGCCCTTTCGTACCACATCAAAGTTCATTCCCAATATTATCCCATCGGAGCGGCCTTTGTCCATGAGGGCCAGGGCCTGCCGGCGTTCTATCAGCTCCCCGCGCAGGGGCAGGGACGCGGCGCAATTATCCGCCAGGCTGCGGGCGGCGTTCCTCAGGCGATCTTCGCCGGTGCGGAACACAATATAACTGCGGGCCGCCGATCCGGTACGGGCAACAAAGAGTTCCCCCCGGAGGGAAAGATCCCGCTCCCCTTCGGCGACCGAGACCAGGAGGAAATAATCCACCCCCGCCTCCCGGGCGGTCCTGAAGGCCTGGGAAAAGGAGGGCTGAACAATTTCCAGTTCCGCTACGGCAACGTTTCTGTTGTGGATCAGGATCTCCCGCACCAGGGTAGAGGCTGCCGGGGCCGCGGCGACATGGGAAAAGCTTGACTGGGAGGCCAAGGAAAAAACGGCCAGCTTCCAATGGGGTTTGTTGACTTCCACGGGATCTACCTGCCAGCGGCGGAACAGTGCGTCGGAAAGCAGGGAACTGTAGATCTCCACCGCATCGTTGAGGTTCCGGCCCGCCTGGCCCTGGTCCTGCATAACCCGCAGTTCCTCCAGATACCGGGCGGGATAACCCTGGAGCCGCAGTAACTCTGCGTAGTCCCGGCGCTCGGGGGCGTAGGGGTTCAGGCGCAGGCCCCGGCGGTATTCAAAGATCGCCTCGCCCCCCAAATTCCGGGTACGGTAATCGCTGCCCCGGCGGAAATGCAGCGAGGCCCAGCGGGCCCGCCGGGGATCTTCCAGGGCTGTCGAGGATATGAGCAGGTCTTCCAGGGTAAAGAGAATAAATTCATCCTGGCTGTCAACGGTGTAGGCCTCCGTAAGTACCTGGATGGCAGCCGCCGTACGGCCCAGGCTCCGGAGGGCCAGGGCCTTAAGGTACCAGGCGGCGCCGTCTTCCCGGTTCCGGGCGATAAGGACATCCGCCAGGCGCAGGGCCTCTTCGTAGTGGCCGGAGCGGTAATGGAGATTCCCCAGCAGGGACTGGGCCGGTCCGTATTCGGGCCGGAGGTACAGGGTCTGCTCCGCCGAACGGATGGCCTGGGGAATCCGGCCTGCCTGGGCGTCCAGGTAAGCAGCATAGTAATGTACCCGGTAATCGTCCGCATGCCGGGACAGGGCCTGGTCGATATAGTACCGGGCGGTTTCCCCATCCCCCAGGGAACCCAGGACCAGGGCCAGGGAAACGAGGAGCCGCCGGTCATCGGGGTAACGGCGCACGGCATCCCGAAACCGTTCCACCGCCCGGCCGCTCTGACCCCGGGCCAGATCGAGTTCCCCCGCCACAAACAGGGCCTCCCGGTTATAGGGTTCCCGGACGAGGATTCCGTCAATTACCGTCTGGGCCGTATCCAGTCTGCCCAGGGCCACCAGCGTGGAAGCCTCCAGATTGGCTACCCCCATGTCGCCCCGGGCCAGGGTCCTGGCGGTCCGCACCCAGGACAGGGCCTGATCGAATTCCCCCAGTTCGTAGTAACACTCCCCCAGGGCCGCGTGGGCCCCGGCATGGGCAGGGTTAAGGCGGACACATTCCATGAACGATTCCGAGGCGCCGTACCAGTCCTCTTCCAGCATCAGCGAACGGCCCTGTTCGTACCAGAATTCCGCATCGGCACGGTTCTGGGCCCCCCCCGGAACCCCGGCAAGAATCAGGAGCAGAACCAGAACCGGGGTGAGGGTTTTCATTACGGGGTTTCCTCGTTGTGGATAACGATTTTAACCGTGTTGATCTTGTGGCCGTCCATGTTCTGAACGATAAAATCATGATCCCGGTAGACTACCTTTTCGTAACGAACCGGGATTTTACCGAAGAGATCGAACACGAAGCCCCCCAGGGTATCGAAGGATTCGAAGGGCAGTTCCACGCCGATCTTCTGGGACAGGTCCTCCAGATTCATCCGCCCATCGCACAACCAGGTCCCCTCCCCCAGTTTGAGGAGGTCCTCGGGTTCGTGGTCGAATTCGTCCTGGATGTCCCCCACGATTTCTTCGATGATGTCTTCCATGCAGACGATGCCCGACACCCCGCCGTATTCATCCACCACAACGGCGATATGGACCCGGCGGCGGCGCAGCTCCCGCAGGAGGCCGTCGATCCGTTTGCTTACGGGCACAAAAAAGGGCTTCCGCAGCAGGTTTTTCACGTTGAAGTCCTCGTTTTTCACGAGGGTCCGGAGCACATCCTTGACGTGGAGGATTCCGATCACATTGTCGATGGTGTCCTGGTATACGGGGAAGCGGGAATGTTCGTTTTCCGCAATCATGTTGAGAAGTTCATCCCGGGAAGCCTCCACGGAAAGAAAAACCGTATCGGTCCGGGGGATCATGACTTCTTTGACGGTGGTATCCGAAAGATCCGCAATGCCCCGGACCATTTCCCGCTGATCCGAGTTAAGGGCCGCCAGGACCTTCCGGTCCAGGGGGGGGGATTCCTTTTCCTCCCCGGTATCCGGCGCAGCGCCGGCAGATTTGGCGGCCCCTCCGGCTCTTTTGAACATCCTGATAAAGCCGCCCTTGAAAAAACCCCGGCTTCCCAAGCCGCCGGAATTATCGGAACTCATAGTATGATCCGCTCCTCCGCAAGGTTGGTCAATATTTTCTCCTGTAATAACAACATAGGTTCTGATTCTTCGTTGGTCCGGTGATCCATACCGCTAAGATGCAGGATACCATGTATAAGGAGACGGCGTAACTCCTCATCCGCGGGAATTCCGAAATATTCGGCGTTCTTCATCAGGGTATCAAGGGAGATAACGATGTCCCCCGCGGAATGGTATCTGCGCTGCTTTCCGGGGCTGTCCTGCCCCTGGGGAAAGGAAAGAATATCCGTGGCCTCGTCCCGGTTCCGGTAGCGGACATTCAGATCCCTGATAAACCGGTCGCTGCAGTAGAGGATCGAAAGCTCCCAGTAGTCCCGGCCCAGGGCCAGGAGAACCTTGCGGACGAAACGGAGGGACGCCGCGGACCAGGGGGGTAAGGGTACCTCCTCGGCGCCGGCTTCCACCCGGTTCATCCCTGCCCCCCGGAGGGCGGTTTTGCCGGCTCGATCCGCTCGGCGGGGGCAGATTCGGCGGCGGGGCCCCGGGGGTCCTTAGGGTACTCGATCCGGGAATGGTAGTACCCCGCCAGAACCCGGACAAAGGCCTTTTTGATGGCCTCCAGATCCCTGAAGGTCAGTTCCGACTCCGCAAGCTGGCCGTGTTCAACCTTGGCGTCGATAAGCTCCTGGATGAATTTTTCTATCTTGGGGGCGGTGGGCTTTTGCAGAGTCCGCACCGCGGCTTCGGCCACGTCGGCCAGCATCACCACGGCGGATTCCCGGGACCGGGGGGGATTCCCCGGATAGCTAAAGTCCGCAATGTCTACCTCCCCCTTCCCCTCGGCGCTTTCCTGCTGCTGGGCCTTGTTGTAAAACCAGGTTATCAGCGAATTGCCGTGGTGTTCGGCAATGATATCAATGACGGCCTGGGGAAGCCCCAGGGTCTGGGCCCGTTCCACCCCCAGCTTTACATGGCTGCGGATCACCGTGGCCGACAGCCGGGGGGCAATATCGTCATGGCGGTTATAATCGGTCTGGTTTTCCACAAAGTAGCTGGGATTGTCCATCTTACCGATGTCATGGTAATAGGCCCCTACCCTGGACAAAAGGGGGCTGGCCCCTATGTCGTGGCAGGCCGCCTCCGCCAGGTTGGCTACCATGATGGAATGACTGTAGGTTCCCGGCGCGGCAGTAAACAGGGCCTTAAGGGTGGGGCTGTTAAGATCCGAAAGCTCCATAAGCCGGAAGACGGTTACCGCGTTCAGGGCATGTTCCAGGGGCGGCAGGACCCCCACCACCAGCATGCCCGACGCAAGGCCGTTAAAGGCCGCCCAGAACAACAGGGGCGGATAGGCGCCGATTCCCGCGTGGCGGTTCAACAGAATGGCGGACATGACCAGGACATTGGTACAGGCAATCAGCAGCCCCGCTTTGACCAGATCCATCCGTTTTTCCGCTCCCCGCAGGGAATAAAGTGCCACTATCCCGGAGATCGCCGCAAAGATAAAGGAGTAGCTGTCGAAGGGACCGCCGACATAGGCGGCCAGCGGGAGGAACATGGCGAAGATCAGGGCGATTCGGAACGAAATGAGCAGGGCCGGAATCATCACAAACAGGGCGCTGGGCAGAATCACCGAAACAGGCAGATTCTCTATATTAAGGACCAGGTTTCTCAGGAACACAGCCGCTATAAGGTACAGGGCGGTAAGGGCGCAGAGCAGGTAGATTTCCGGATCGCTTACATCCTTTTCCCGCAGCATGTTGCCGCCGCAGAGGAAAATCAGGATCCCGTACAGGAGGAGGTAGAGCAGCACCAGGCCGAAGACGTTCCGGGGATCCCCGGCGCGGCGGGGCAAATTCAGGACCCGCAGTTCCCGCATGTTTTCTTCGGTGATAACAAAGCCCTTTCGTATGATCCTTTTGCCCTTTTCAATGTGGATAATGACGGGTTCCACAAGCTGCCGGGCCTCCTGCACGAGCTGGCGGGTGTCTTCCTCGGAAAAAAAGACATTCTCCCTGACAAAGGGGATGAGCAGATCCGGGGCAATCCGGGAAAAGGCGGAATGGTTCATTGACGCTTCGGCATCGTCGCCGATGGCCTGATCCACCGAATCCAGGGTAATAATGCCCTCATAGGGGACCCGATCCCATTCGCTGCGGATTCCCGAATCGTAGACCAGTTCCACCGCGTCTGGGTTGTAGGATTCCAGACCGTACCTGGGCAGGGCGAAAACACCGGTCCGCATGATCCTGCGGAGGATCGTCTGGCCGTATTCGCCGTAACGATCCCGGACAGGGTCGGTAAAATAGGCGTCCAGGACCTGATCGGGAAAATTCACGGGGTATTCGGCCCTGATCTTCAGCTTAAAGGTCTCCTGGGAGCTTTCTTCCAGGAAAAGCTCGGCGGTAAAGGCCGTAAAACGGTTCCAGGACTCAAGAATATCACGCTCCACCTGGGGATCGACACGGAAGACCGCGGGGACCAGCCGTTCCTGGGCCTCCATACGGCGGCGGGTAGCTTCTTCATCCACATACGAGGCATCTTCGTCGGCCTGAATGTCCAGATCCGCCACCCGGCCCACCTCCAAATCGCGGAGGTCCCCGCGATCCGTTCCTTCCTGACCCGGATTACTCACCATGAAGAGAACCGACACCAGGAAAACCAGCAGGGTTATCAGGGCGGGGAGGGGCTTAAGGGTGGAAAAATCGAAGGCCCTTTGAATAAACAGGGAAAGCCGGGGGCCGGCTTCCTTCTCAGGGGGTTTTTTCACGGCGCTGGGCCTCCCCCTCGTAAGCGGCGATGATCTTTTTTATCAGCGGATTACGCACCACATCCTGGGTATGGAGAAAGGCGAAGTGGATCCCCTCGATGCCGGAAAGGACGGAAACCGCGTGGAGCAGCCCCGAATCGCCGCGGCGGGGAAGATCGATCTGGGTAATATCACCGGTGATGACCGCCCGGGCGCCCTGGCCGATCCGTGTAAGGAACATCTTCATCTGTTCCCTGGTGGTATTTTGAGCCTCGTCCAGGACCACGACACAGTCGTTCAAACTCCGGCCCCGCATATAGGCCAGGGGCGCAATCTCGATGGCCCGGGTCTCCTCAAGACGGCGGATCACCTCGTAGGGCGCCAGGGATTCCATGGCATCGTACAGGGGTCTAAGGTAGGGGTTTATTTTTTGGGCCAGGTCCCCGGGCAGGAAACCCAGGTTTTCCCCCGCCTCTACCACCGGGCGGGTAAGTACCAGTTTCCGCATGGTCTTTGACAGAACCAGCCGCAGGGCCTCGGCAATAGCCAGAAAGGTCTTGCCGGTCCCCGCAGGACCAATGCCGAAGCTGATGTCGCAGCTACGCATCCCCCGGATATAGGCCCCCTGATTGGCGCTCCGGGGAAAGACCCGGTTAAAACCGTGGGGAATCCGTATCACCGTATCGTCCGGCGGCGGATCGCGGGAAAGTCCCGCTTCCGGCAGGGTTTCGGAAGAAAAATTCCCCACCAGCGCCCGAACATACTCCGGGGACGGGTTGTCCCCTTCCCGTACTGCGCTGATCAGGCGGTCTATCGTGGTCTTAAAGCGCCTGAGTGATGCTTCGTCCGCGCCTTCCAGCCGGATCTCGTTTCCCCGGGCGGCGATACGCCCCCCCAGCGATCCCTCGATCACCCGGAGATTCCCGTCATTCGCGCCGCAGACTCCGGACAGCAGATCTTTGCTGTCCAGCACGATAGTTAAGCTGTCCTCCAAAAGAACCTCTGGTATGAGTCTATAACCCCCGGAATAAACCTGTCAACGGCCCTGTTCAGGCAGGCAGGATAAACGCATAGGAATCTTCATCTCCCTATTTTGGGCGCATCCGGCCACTTATGTGGCCGGACCGGGCTTTCCGCTTCAATTCCTCGACCCATCCCATATGTGTATAACGGGGCTGGGAAAAACCCCGGGAAAATACTTGTAGAGTCTGCCTCCGCTATTTTCAATACGCTACGGCAGAGAATTCCAAATATTTTCCCGGTCTCTTCCCCAGCCCCGCTGTACACCTATAGGCGGGTCTCTACAGAGGAGGAGGTAGAGGACGGCTAATGGCCGGGGGGTCTGCGGTATTTCCGCTTCGATCCCTTGCGCTGCTCAAAAATGGCATCCGTGCCATTTTTGAGCTGTAAGTTTTTTGCTTTGCAAAAAACTTATGAAACTATTGTGCCGGCATCCATGCCGGCCATCCGTGGCGGATTAAGCCATTGGATTTTGCCGCAGGCAAAATCCATCTCTCCGCCTGTGGCGGAGAGCCGCAGTTACAGCGCCATCCGTGGCGCCGCCCTTCGGGCG
>JAISFT010000245.1 GCA_031263435.1 Treponema sp.
CTGCTTCAGGCCCAGGTTTCCCGGGACAACATGAAGCCCAATATCGACCAGGCGGAAAACGGCCTTGCCCTGGCCCAGGCGCGCTTTGCCATGACCCTGGGGCTGCCCTACGAAACCCGGTTTGAACTGGTTCCCGCGGAGCAGGAGGGGGAAGCCGGTTTTATTTCCCTGGACCTGGCGGAAATTATCCGGGAGGCGGTGCGGAACAGGCCGGATATCCGGGAATTACAGCGCCAGCTTGTGGCCCTGGAGAAGAGCCGCAAGGCCCGGGCCCTCCAGGCCAATACCCCCTACCTTAACCTTAGCTGGAATCTGAACCCCACGTTCAGCCCGGCCCTGGACCCCTTTAAGGAGACCTGGTTCAAAAGGGATAACTGGAGTGACGGCGGAACTTTTTCCATTACCATCGGTATTGCGATCAACAGTCTTTTCCCCTTTACCAAGGAAGGGCAGGCCGTCAAAGATATTGATAACCAGATAAGGACCATGGCCAACGGCATTAGCCAGATGATCCAGGGGACGGAGCTGGAAGTTTACAACACGCTCCTTACCCTGGAGAGGATACAGTCCACCGTGGAGGCCCAGAACCGGACCGTCGCTATGGCGGAACAATCCTACGCCCTGACCGAGACAGCCTACCGGGCGGGTTTGCAGGACTTTTTGCAGGTGCAGAATGCGGAGCTGCAGCTCCACCAGGCCAGGCTGGGAATCCTGGAACAGGAGTTCAATTACCGGAATGGTCTTATCGATCTTGAATACGCGATGGGTCTCCCCTTTGGGACCCTGGCTTCGCGGGAAGGGGGGAACTAGGATGTACGGAAAAAAATTGCTGCGCCCGGGGGTCTTGGTTCTGGCGCTGATAGTATGCGGGGGCTTTAGTTCCTGCGAGCGGATTCAGGCCTTTGGTGAACGAATGGCCGGCGGGAATGAGCCTGCGGTGGAACCGGAGGCGCCGCCTTCTGCGGTGAACACCACCGGCGCCGCCCAGGGGCAGATTCGCGATTACCTTATCCTGTCCGGGGACATTGTGGCCGGTTCTACGGTGGATACCTACTCGGACGCCGCGGGGAAGATCACCCGGCTCTATGTAACGGTGGGCAGCCGGGTAACCCGGGGCGCCCCTATAGCCCTGGTGGATCCCTCCCGGCCGGGGATGAACTATGTGGAAAGTGTGGTCCGGTCCCCCATCGCCGGGACGGTGATAAGTCTTCCCGCCCAGTTGGGGATGACCATAAGCCAGCAGGTTCCCCTGGCAAAGATTGCCGGGGGCGGGGGCATGGAGATAAAGCTCTACGTGGCGGAACGTTTTATTTCCCGGGTTCAGTTGCGGCAGCCCTGCGAGATAACTCTGGACGCCTGGCCGGGGGAACAGTTCCGGGGGACGGTCAGCGAGGTTGCCCCCACAGTGGACCCCGTCAGCCGTACCATGGAACTGCGGGTCAATGTGGACAATCCCGAATCGAAGCTGAAGACCGGGATGTTTGCCAAGGTGCGGCTGCTTACGGAGATAAAGGACAACATCGTCAAGATTCCCGCCAGTGCCCTGGTACAGCGTTTTGGCGAGAATTTTGTCTTTGTGGTGGAACCGGATAATTCCGGCAGGGGGGGCTTTGTGGCCCGGCGCCGGAATATTACCCCCGGTATCCTTATTGACGGGGTGCTGGAAGTAACAGAGGGGCTGAATCCCCGGGACGAGGTTGTTGTCCGGGGCCAGACCATGTTGCAGGACGGCGCCAGGGTTAATATTATTGAGCGGATTCCGCCCCTGGGTGCGGAATCGTCTTCCAGTTAGCGCTTAAAGGATTTGCCATGAGCTTTACAAAAACTGTTGTTTCCCGGCCCACCACCATTTTTATCATCTTTGCGCTTCTTATCATGCTGGGGGCCTTTGCGTTTGTTAATCTTCCCATCGATCTGATGCCGGAAATTAACCTTCCCATGCTGGTGGTCTACACCGGTTACAGCGGCGCAGGACCGGAGGAGGTAGAGCGTACCGTTACCCGGCCCCTGGAGGCGGCTCTGTCCGGTGTATCGGGCCTCGAATCGGTAACGTCCTCATCGTCCAAGGGATACAGCATGGTGATGATGAATTTTACCTACGGCACGGATCTGGTGGACGCCTCCAATTCCGTGCGGGATTCCCTGGAACAGGTGCGGAACTACCTTCCCAGTTCGGCGAGCACCCCAACGATCTTTAAATTTAACCCCTCCATGATTCCCATCGTAAGCCTGATGGTTACGGGGAACCGCAGTCCGGAAGAACTGCGGGAGATTACGGAAAATTCAATCGTCCCCCGGATAGAACAGGTGCCCGGGGTGGCCACCGCTTCGGTAAACGGCGGCAGGGAAAAGATCATCCGGGTGGAGATTCCCCAAAGCCGGCTGGAAGCCTACGGCCTTACGGTTACGGGTATTCAGCAGAGTCTGGCGGCCAACAACCAGCAGGTCTCCGCGGGAACCATTACCGAAGGGGGCCTCTCCTACATCCTTACTACGATGGGGGAATACACTTCGCTGGACCAGATCCGCAACACCGTTATTACCTACAAGGGAGGCGGGGCCTCCGCGGCGGGGGTGGAACTGCCCAAGACCATATACCTGCGGGACCTGGCGGATGTGTACGAAGGCTACCGGGATGAGTCCAGCCTGGTCTACGTGAACGGGCAGACTGCAGTGATGCTGCAGGTACAAAAACAGAGCGGGAAAAATTCCGTCCAGACCGCCAAGGAACTGCGGACCCGGCTTATCAAGATTGCCGCCGAAATTCCCCAGGATGTAAAAATTACCGAACTGTATAACACCACGGATCAGGTGGAGAACTCCATAAACGAGGTTGGTTCCAGTGCCATCACGGGGGGGCTGCTGGCGATAATCATACTGTTTGTCTTCCTGCGGTCCATCAAGCCTACCCTGATCATCGGCATTAGTATTCCTGTGTCTATCATTGTTACCATCATGCTGATGTACTTTGCCAACCTTACCCTGAACATGATGACCCTGGCGGGGCTTATCCTGGGGGTAGGGATGCTGGTGGACAACAGTATTGTTATTCTGGAAAACATCTACCATTACCGGGAGAAGGGGGCCAAACTTTCTACCGCCAGTGTTATCGGTACTCAGGAGATGCTTGTTGCCATTGTTGCTTCCACCCTGACGACGATCTGCGTTTTTTCCCCCCTGGTGATGTTCCAGGGGCTTCTGGAAATGGCGGGGGAGATGTTCGCGGGGATCGCCTTTACGGTGGTAATCTCCCTTTCCGTCTCCCTGCTTGTGGCCATGTTCCTGGTGCCGGTACTTTCCAGCCACTACTTCCCCCTGGTTACCCGCAAGCAAAAGCCCCTGCGGGGTTTACTGGCCCCCATTGACCGGGTCTTTGCCCGTTTCTTCGACGGCCTGGGGGACGTGTACCGCCATTCCGTCGATTGGGTCCTGCACCACAAGGCCCTTACCATATCGCTGATTCTGGTTTTGTTTGTGGGAAGCATATTCATGATCGGGGTTATCGGCTGGGTCTTTATGCCCCAACAGGACACGGATAACATAACGGTTAATGTAACCCTGCCCCTGGGTACGCCCCTGGCGGAGACCGAGGCGACTCTGCACCGGCTTCAGGCCATCGTGGAGCGGGAGATCCAGGGTTATGACCAGCTTGTGCTTAACGCGGGGGGCGGCGGCGGTATGCTTTCCATAGGCGGCGGCAGCACCAATTCCGGGTCCCTGCGGATTGGCCTGGTTCCCTACGACCAGCGGATCATGGATCCGGATACGGTACGGCGCATTGTACGGAGCCACTTCAACGAATTCCCCGGTGTAGCCTTTAGCCTGGGAGGGGGCATGTCGTTGTGGAGCAGCAACCCGGTGGACATTGTGATCCGTACCGATGACCTGGTGAAGGGGAAGGCCCTGGGGGAACGGATAGCGGAACTGCTTAGCGATCAGATACCTGAGATAACCGAACCGGAGGTAAGTCTGGAAGACGGTCTGCCCCAGATCGAGATAGAACTTGACCGGGACCGGATCTACGCATTGGGCCTTAACACCTATACCATTGGGAACGAGATCAGGGCTGCGGTGGACGGTATTACTGCCACCCGTTTCAAGAGTGAGGGCCACGACTACGATGTGGTGCTTAGCCTGGCGGAGGCGGACCGCAATACCCGGCCGGCTCTGGACCATATCTTTGTAAACAGCCAGGTGGCGGGGGGACGGGTTCCCCTGTCCAACTTTGCCTCCTACAAGGAGGGGACGGGTCCCATGACCATCAACCGGGAAAATCAGAGCCGGGTTATCCACGTTACCGCCGGGGCCGTCCAGGGGACCAAGAGCAATGTGCTGGATCAGAAGATCCGTGCGCTTATCAGCCGGGAGATCCCCGCGGAGGATGATGTGGTCATCGAGATTGCCGGGGATAATTCGGAGATGGTGGAACTGTTCACGAATTTTATGCTTATTATAGTTGTCGCCGTGGCTCTGGTCTTTGGCATCATGGCCAGCCTGTTTGAATCGTTTCGGGATCCCTTTATCGTACTGTTTACCATTCCCACAGCGGTAATCGGCATTGTGGCCATCTATCTTATCACCGGTGATACCTTTAACATTCTTACCGCGGTGGGGCTTCTGGTGCTGGTGGGGGTTATCGTCAACAACGGTATTGTCCTGGTGGATTATACCAACACCCTCCGCAAACGGGGATATTCCCTTCACGATGCCTGCGTGGAAGCAGCGGGAAACCGGCTTAGACCCATCCTTATGACCACGCTGACCACCATTCTGGGTCTGGTGCCTATGGCATTCTTCCCCGGTGAAGGTTCGGAACTGGTGGCCCCCATCGGTAAGACGGTTCTGGGGGGGCTTTCGTTTGGTACCCTGATGACCTTGTTTCTGATGCCCACGGTCTACTATATTTTTAATCGCCGCTCCGATGAGCGGGCCGCCCGGTCTCAGGCCCGGCGGGAGGAGATCGCCGCGGGGCTTTCGCACCGGAAGGAGAAACGTCAGGTCAAGGATGCAAGTCAGGGGGTCGCGGCTCTTGGGGAGGTTCTGTAATGCTCCGTATTGAGATTGTTGCCAACCACTCGGTAGAGGAAAACATCCTGGATGCTTTTCTGCAGGAAGGGGTGGGGAAGTACTACACCAAATACCCCAATATCTTTGGGGTCGGCAGTTCCGGTCCGCGGATGGGAGACGCCGTCTGGCCGGAGGAAAATTTTTCCCTGGTACTGTGGTGTGAAGAAGAGGAAGCCCGGGGTGTTGCCCGGGCGGTGGCTGCCGTAAAAACCCAATTCCCCGATGAGGGAATCCGAATCTTCGGCCTTCCCGATCAGACAGACCGTTTTTCTCAGGGCCCCTACTATGCCGGGACTTTTGCAGATGAACCTGGTTCCAAACATACCGTGCTGCAGGGGCCGCGCCCGCCGGT
>JAISFT010000025.1 GCA_031263435.1 Treponema sp.
AGCGTATTTCTTCACATGATAGCGCAGCACGTACACTTGCTCGGGAATCATCACCAGCCGCTCCGTGACATCTTCTCCGATGCACGTCAACGGATTCCCGCAGGCGCACTGTTTGTCTCCTTCGGTTATGTCAATGACTTCATCAAGACGCGGGATATGCTCGTCAATCGGTTTCCGTCCCCGCTTGACCCGGTTATAGCTGTTAACCGTTTCCGTCCCCTTCGCCGGCTCAGGACCCTTCGGTACCGCCGCTTCATCAGCGTCAAACAGCGGCGGCTGCCCTTCCCCAACGAACTTTTCCGCATGGCGCCCAAACTGCCGGTACAACGCCAGCCGCAGCTTCTCCTGCAAATAGTTGTTTTCTTGTTCCAGAACCGCTACTTTCTTTTCAAAACGAAGTATGTTGTCTTCAAGAAGGCTAATATATTTTTTTACATCGTCGCTCGCCGCCATTGCCACTTCCATAGCAGCAATACTATCACGGCAAGCGATGCTTGTAACCCCTTTTTTGCGTCTTTTTGCCTCTTCTTAACTGACCCGTTGATACTCCAGCGACTTATGCGCCTTAAAAAAATCTATCCCTGACAACAACATCCGCACCTGGACAGCGTCCAGCTCCTCCGCTGCCCGGCTGTCCTCGGGCCACGGATACCGCACCTCCTCCAGCCGCTTCTGCGCCAGCCAGAAACCCGTCCGGTCCCACCACACCGCCTTCAGCAGTTTCCGTCCCTTGTTGCAAAATAAATACACGCTCCCGGATAGCGGGTCCAGCTTCATCTGGTCCTGTACTAACACCGTCAGCCCTTTCACTGCTTTCCGCAAATCCGTGTGTCCGGGCCGGATATAAATCTTCACCGCATTGAGGTCCACGGTCATGGCTCACCTCAATGCCTGGACTACCATGGCCAGGTCACGCGGCGTAATCCCCGCGGGTAGATGGACCCGGATACAACCCTGCTCCACCACCAGGGCGCAACTGGTCCCCTCTCTCCGTCCCACCCCTCCCGCCGCCGGCTTCCTGCCTATTTCAACGAACCCCAGCCCAACCACCCCTTGGCGCGGCCCTGTGCTGAACGTTTGGTAGTTCAATCCCAGTTCCCGGGCAAATGCCCCTTTGGATTTTCCGCTCTTTTCCCATTCCTGGACCAGCCACGTCTTGTCTTCGTTGCTGTACCGTTTCATACAACCTCCTGGGTTATCGTTTCCAGAAAGTTTATGCCCGGTCCGTCATCTTAAAAAGGTGGGACACAATTGACGTATACACTGCGCGTTAGCCCATGTTAAATATAACCGGGTCCGGGTTGGTATGGGGGGTGGGCGGAATAAAAACCCAGGGTGGAATAAAAATGTTTCATAGGAAAAAGCTGGGGTTTTTATGGAGCCCAGGGGGGGCCAGAGCACAGGCAGGTCAATGGGGCGGGAATACTGCGTATTCCCGCCCCATTGACCCGGCTACGGGCAGATTGTCCGTGGTAGCGGGCCCCCCCTCATAATAAACAGGCTCCGCATACAGGTTCCGCCTTACCTATTGGAAAATCAGATGAAAAAGTTATAATGAACAAAAGCTGGCGGGCACAGGAGGCTGGTATGGCTTCGTTTAAGTTGATGTACGACAGGGCGGCGGAAACCTGGAATGATGCGATTCCGCTGGGTAACGGACGGCTTGGCGCTATGGTCTACGGTAATACCGGCGGCGACAGGATTCAGCTTAACGAAGACAGCCTCTGGTACGGAACTTTTGTGGACCGCAACAACCGGGCCGCCAGGGGGAAGCTTGAGGAAACCAGGAAGCTGGTACTGGAGGGTAAGATCCGGGAGGCAGAAACCCGGATTGTCCAGTATTTTACCGCGGCGCCCTACAGTCAGCGTCATTACGAGCCTCTGGGGGAGTTGGATATTTCGCTGAACCAGCATGCTCCGTTTACGGGTTCCTGGTTTCCCAACAGCGCGGGCGCCGAACAGTACCGGGCCGAACTTGATCTTATGACGGGGATACATACCATCCGCCATGTGCAGAACGGCGTGGAGTATACCCGTGAAATGTTTATCAGTTATCCTGCCCAGGTGCTGTGCCTGAAGCTTTCCGCTGCCGGAAAGGGGGCAAAGGGGGCCATCAACCTTGATGTCAAGCTGGACCGGGGGATCATCTCCGATGAAAAGCATCCCGACGGGCGGCGGCCCGGTTACTTTATGCGGAGCGGCCCCTGGCCGGGCTTTGCCGCGGACGAATGCCGTACCCGGGAAGACGGGACCCTGTTTATGAAGGGGAACGCCGCGGGCGTCCGGTTTTACACGGCCCTCCGTATTGAATCCGACGGGACCCTTGAAAATCCTTACAGCATGCTTTTTGTGCAGGGTGCGTCGAAACTGTGCCTGTATCTGGCGGCCGCCACGAGTAACCGGGAGGAGGACCCCGAAAAGGCGGCGCTGAATACTCTTGAAAAGGCAGCCACCCGGGGTTACGAAAGGCTGCGGGAAGAACACCTTGCCGATTTTGAACCTAAGATGCGCCGCTGTGTGCTGGAATTTCAGGACCCGGACGCGCAGACCCCCACCGATGTTCGAATAGAAAAGGGCAAGGCCAACCCCGCCGATCCGGGGCTGCCCGCACTGGCGGCCCTGTACTTTACCTTTGGGCGCTATCTTCTTATGGCGGGGGGGCGTGAAAATTCCGCGGCCCTTAATTTGCAGGGTATCTGGAACAAGGATTTTATACCGTCCTGGGACAGCAAATATACTATCAACATCAATACCGAGATGAACTACTGGCCCGCGGAAATAACCGGACTTTCGGAACTGCACGAATCCCTGTTCAGCCTGATCGCCGCCATGCTGGACAAGGGCAGGGAGACGGCCCGTGTCATGTACGGCTGCAGGGGGGCTATGTGCCACCACAATACGGATTTCTACGGCGACTGCGCCCCCCAGGATATTTACCTGGCGGCAACCCTGTGGCCCACCGGCGGCGCATGGCTGGTTCTCCACCTCTGGGAACGCTACCGTTTTACCCTGGACAAGGAATTCCTGCGGAAATGGTACCCGGTTCTCAGGGAATTTGCCCTGTTTTTTCTTGATTTTCTTTCGGACGACGGGAACGGTAATCTGGTAACGAATCCTTCGCTTTCGCCGGAAAACCGCTATGTTATGGACGATGGTTTTGATACCCCGGTATGCGCGGGGCCCGCTATGGATAACCAGATCCTCAGGGCCCTTTTTGGCGCCTGCATCGAGGCCGATAAAATTCTCGAACTCAAAGATCCTTTAAGCGCGGAATTTGCCGCGGCATCGGCAAGGCTGCCCCCGAACAAAACAGGTTCCCGGGGCCAGCTTCTTGAATGGCTGAAAGAGGAAAAGGAAATGACCCCCGGCATGCCCCACATTTCCCACCTCTGGGGCGCCTACCCCGGCGATGAGATCAACTGGCGCGATACCCCCGATCTGCTCAGGGCAGTCCAAAAGTCCCTGGAGATCAGGATAGAAAACGGCGCCGGCGGGGGCGGCTGGCCCCTGGCCTGGTATATCTGCGAGGCGGCGCGCTTCGGCGACGGGAAACTCAGCGGCCTGTTTATTGACCGGATGATCACCCATTCGGAGACCCGGAATTTCCTGAACGGCAGCCGGGTGTTCCAGATCGACGGCAACCTGGGCGCCGCCGCAGGCATAGCGGAGGTTCTTCTGCAAAGCCATACCGGTATCCTGGAACTGCTCCCCGCCCTGCCCCCCTCCTGGAAAGAAGGCCAGGTCCGCGGGCTCCGTGCCCGGGGCGCCCACATCGTGGACATCAGGTGGAGCGCCGGTAAACTTGCAGAGGCGGTCATCACCGCGGGCCCCGGTGCCTCCATCGACTGCCGGGGGAATCCGCTGGCCGTTGTCTCCGGGGGCAAGCCGGTCCCAATCGAGCAAATCCCCGGCGGCTTCCGCTTCCCCACACATCCCGGCCAAAGGTATTCGCTAAGCCCGCGGTAAGTTCCCGGGGCCTGTGCTATAGGGAAATGATTATACAGGAGCACGATTTGGGCGCATCCCCAGCTTCGCTGGGGACCGGGCTATCCGCTTCAATTCCTCGACCCATCCTATGCGTGTATAGCAGGGCTGGGAAAAATCCCGGGAAACTGCTTGTAGAATCTGCCTCCGCTATTTTCAATACGCTACGGCAGAGAATTCCAAATATTTTCCCGGTCTCTTCCCCAGCCCTGCGGTACACATATAGGCGGGTCTCTACAGAGGAGGAGGTATAGGACGGCTAATGGCCGGGGGTCTGCGGTATTTCCGCTTCTATCCCTTGCGCGGGCCAAATGGCCAAGTCAAATGACTTGGCCATTTGGCCTTTCGCTGTACGATGAAGTTTTACGCCGGGGAAAGATGGCGGCCTTTCTTTTTTGGGTGGGGGTATAGTAGAGTCATAAATGGCATTAGGCATTGTGCAGCGCCTTATGCAGAGCATATACAGGAGCAAAGCATAACCATAGAGCAAACCACTGAAATACCCGATAATCACCGTAGAGGCTTTCCCAAAACTTCAGTTTTTGGGAAAGCAACCTTAAATTCCGCAGTTTTGCAAGGCTGAAAGCCTGAAAAACTGCAAGAGCCTGTCCCAAAACCATGCGCGTGAGCG
>JAISFT010000050.1 GCA_031263435.1 Treponema sp.
CTTATCGAAACCGTGGAAAAGGCCGCGGAAATTTACGTCAAGGTAATGAACAGCAAAATTCTCCAGTCAATTACCGACAGCGAACTCAAGACCCTGGCGGAAACCTTCGGCCTTAAGCATCGGAAAGATTTTCTGGATTAGCCTTGGTTTTTATTTATTAAGGAGGGGGGGCCCGCTACCACGGACAATCTGCCGGAAGTGGAGTTTGGGGCCTTGCCCCAAACTCCGAAAACCAAAACGCTTGAGCGTTTTGGTTCCTTGGCCCCCCCTTCGCTCCATAAAAACCCTGCTTTTTTCTGGTATGGAGTTTGGGTCAAGGGCCGATAGGTCCTTGACCCAAACTCCGAAAACTAAAAACCCGCCAGGGTTTTTAGTTCCGCTACCCCCCAGCCACAGAGTAAAACCCGCGCAGCATGCCAAAAAAATGTACTGTTTGACAAAAATGTGGTATAATGAATGTAGGAAAAGCATAGTATGGCACATCATGGTTCTGTTCCGGGGATGACGGCGTATGCGGGGGACCTGAGCGGAGGGATGGACCTGGGGTACACGGGGAAGCCCTATGACGCAACGACGGGTTTATACAACTATGGGTACCGGGACTACCAGCCGGAGGCGGCCCGTTTTACGACCGTAGACCCGGTGAGGGACGGGGCCAACTGGTATGCCTATGTGAACAACGACCCCGTAAACTGGATAGACCCCTGGGGGCTGGAGGCATTTGTACATGATTGGTTGGAAGATGATGGGAAAATAGGTATTATGATTATACTTCCTATTACTTATGTAGGTGAAGGGGCAACCCCCGAAGTTATAGCGAAATTCAATAATGGAATAAAGGAATACTGGGATGGGGAAATAGGAAAATATAGAGTGGAAGTTGTTATTGACAATGATCCAACCCGTGGAATCATGAATACTATCACTGTTCCGATAGGAAATAATACAGCAAAGACCTATGTTCCGGGTCCAACGGGGACATGGCCGTCTGAACGTCCTGGATGGACTGCGGCTCATGAGGCGGGGCATTTGTTAGGACTCCATGATGTGTATGATTCTGTTAAAAAGATATATTATCCAGAATGGGCCGAAAATATTATGGGTTCAAGAAACGGAGTAGGGGTAGTTGAAGAAAGAAATATTGACGAAATATTACGAATTCGTAATTCTGATAGAACAATTAGGGCAGATTCGGCGAACAGAACGGCGGAAAGAGAAAACGAGCCGTTTAGTACCGTAGAAAATTCCGGCAAGAAAAATCATTGATTATAAAGGGGATTAAGTATGAAAACGATATACGCGATCATGCTAGTACTTGCCACTGTCATATTCAGCTTGGAGGCTCAACAGCGTGGTCCATGTAGTTTTTATTGGGAATTTATTGCAGGAGCAAGCGATATTCATGTTACTAATTCCGCTGACCTAAAGACTCATGTGCCTGATATGGAGAATAGAGTTAGAAATAGAAGTTATTACTATCAAATCCCTGTTGTAGAAACACTAAAAGGGGAAAAGACAGACAATATAAAAATCAGGATATTTTTAGAACAGGCATTTATCGATCATGTCAAATCATTGCCAGATGATATGAGGTTAATTATTTTTATTATTAACTCTTATGCCGAATACAAGAATTCCGATATGGATGAATTCAATAATTTTCTTCTTGGTACCGACACTAAAGGAATCCTTGTGTGTACCGATGAGGTATATGGAGAAACAGTTGATGAGATAAGGAACCAACAGGTAATATTGAGCGAAAGATTATACGAAACCTTTTTGCGAAATGAAGCAATGGATCGCAAAATAAAAGGGCTTGTTGATGAACTGGTTATAGAAGAAAGAGAGATGGCTGCATTTGAAGAGCTGCTAATGATAGGGAGGGATGCGATTCCTTATATTATCTTGTACATGGATGATTATCGGGAATTACCAATTAAATATGTTCGGATTATAGATGATAGTCCTGATGCGTGGGAAGAATGGGTTCATTATGGACCTAAATTGGTTATCGATATGTTATCAATACTGTCAGGTCAACTATCAAGAGCCAGTTTTGGATTTATACATAATGGTGGCACCAACGAGGAACGACAAAGGGCCCTGGATGGCTGGAGGATATATTTATATTATCTCCTGGCCGGCTCGATACAACTGGAATAATTATTCGATTGAGCCGCAGAGATTGGATACGCAGAGAGTGCCAGGCACCATAGGCGGGATTGTCCAGGAGAATTTGTTTGTGTGGCAGGCATAACCAAATAAGGATTTAAGGGGAAGGCTATGCGTAATTTATCACGACTGTTTTTTAAATCTATTTCATTCTCGTTTCTTTTTATTTGGGAAACTATTGGTTGTTAGGACGGCGGCCTTTATTTCTAGGGATCGGGTATTATATCAATGCACATGGCCAACGCGGATAACGGCAAAACTGTCGAAGAAGCTTTTACCGGCCCGGCTGAAGTACCGCTTTTAAGCGGCCCGGCGGCGCTGCGGGATATGCGCCGCTGGGTCTGACCAAAACCGCGAAGCGGTTGCCGGCGCAGTCGGGCCGGCATGGATGTCGGCTACAATAGTTTCATAAGTTTTTTGCGAAGCAAAAAACTTACAGCTCAAAAATGGCATGGATGCCATTTTTGAAAGGCGAAAGCCGCAGGCTTTCACCCGCGCAAGGGATAGAAGCGGAAATACCGCAGACCCCCCAAAAAGGTGCCAGGCACCATAGGCGTTTACTTAAGGATTTTCTGGTCAAGTCCAGCGTAGAAAACGCTAATTTTTCTCCTGCGTTTTCAGACTTTTTGGCATTCTTCGCCGATTCTTGCATCACCCTGCCCACTAAATGAACGCCTATGGTGCCAGGCACCTTTTTGGGGGTCGAGGAATTGAAGCGGATAGCCCGGTCCCCGGTACTGCGGAGTCCGGAGGATTCCGCAGTACCGGGGATGCGCCCAGAATCCGAATCGTATCTGCAGGGGGACGGGGCTTCGTTTTACCGCCTTTTTTGATATACTGGGCCGATGGGTTTTTTTACTGTTCTTCACGCCGATCCTTCCTGTGCCGCCCGGACGGGGGAACTGGAACTGCCCCACGGGAAGCTGAGTACCCCGGTCTTTATGCCGGTGGGTACCAACGGGACTGTCAAGGCCCTTACTGTGGGGGACCTGGAAGAAATTGGTTTTGAGATTATCCTGGCCAATACCTACCACCTGTACCTGCGGCCCGGGACAACGGTTATCGGCGGAGCGGGGGGGCTCCACGGTTTTACGGGCTGGGGCCATAATTTTTTGACCGATTCGGGGGGCTTCCAGATTTTTTCCCTGGCCCCGTTCCGCAAGATTGGGGTGGAGGGGGCGGAGTTCCGTTCCCATATCGACGGCTCCAGCCATTTTTTGCCGCCGGAAAAGGCGGTCGATATTCAGGCTGTCCTGGGGAGCGATATTCAGATGCAGTTGGATTACTGCACGGGGTACGGGGTAAGCCGGAAAGAGGCCGAAACGGCCTTGGACATTACGGGCCGCTGGCTTTCCCGCGCCTGTGTCCGCTGGGCGGAAAAGCGGGCCCTGGGCTACGGGGGCAAGCTTTTCGCCATTATGCAGGGTAATTTTTTTAAGGACCTGCGGGAACGGAGCGCCCTGGAATGTGCCGCCGCGGATACCCCCGGTATCGCCATTGGGGGGCTTTCCGTGGGGGAACCCGCGGAGGTGTTTTTTGAATACCTGAATCTGAGCGCCGCCCTGCTGCCCGCGGACAAGCCCCGCTATGTCATGGGCATCGGGACCCCGGAGTATATTCTTGGGGCCATCGAGGCAGGTGTCGATATGTTTGACTGTGTGGCCCCCACCAGGGAGGGCCGGAACGGCCGGGCCTATACGCGGCGGGGTCCGCTTTCGGTAAAAAAAGCCGAAAATACGATGGACTTTTCGCCGATAGATGAGGAGTGCGGCTGCAAGGTTTGCCGGACCTACAGCCGTGCGTATCTGCGGCATCTTTTTAAGGCTCAGGAGATTCTTTGCTCCATGTTGTTAAGTTATCATAATCTGTATTTTCTTCATAATTTAGTCGGAATGGCCCGGCAGGCGATAACCGAAGACCGTTTCGCCGGTTTTAAGAAAGAATACCTGTCGAGGTATTCGGAGGGAGTCCATGGGTAGTTTTTTTCGGCCGCTGTCCGGGATGGTTCCGGGTGTTCCGGTATCTGCGCCGCGGCGTTTTCTGCCGGTTCCTGCGGTTTCTGTTCTGGCAGCCTGTTTGCTGCCCCTTGTCTTTGCCGCGGGGGCGGGCTCCGCCTTCGCGGATTCCGCGGAGGCGGAGCCCGCCCGGCTTGCCACTATCCGCTACGGTACGGAAACCGAGATTGCCGCGCTGATCCAGTCCCTTCAAACCGAGCAGGAGGACTCCCTGGACGATGAGCTGGTTGCGCTGGCGCAGAATACCCGGAACCGGAATATTCTGCGGGGGCTCTTTGTCTTTTTTGGGGATCGTGACAAGGGCGGCCTGGAGGAACGGGCAATCCGGGCCATAGCGGAGCGGGATCAGGAGTCAAACGAAACAGTTATCGCCGCGGTGGATTACCTGGGCAAGGTAAAAGCGGAAGGCGCGGCGGAACCGCTGCGGAGACTCATCGGCACCAAGGAGCGGCGCTTTATGAGTTCCGCTATCCGGGCCCTGGGCAGGGTGTCGGCGGCAAACGGGGAGCTTGCGCAGGGGACGGCCGAATTTCTGAGCACCTATTATACCGAAGAAGATCCCCCGGACGAGTACCGCCGGGAGATAATAGTTGCAATCGGAGAGACAAGGTTTCCCGGCAGTGTTTCGTTTTTGAGCGGCATTGCGTTCAACGGCGAGAACCGGGTTACCCTTCGCATAGCCGCCCTGGAGGCTCTTGCAAAAACCGGTGATGAAGAGGGGCTGCCCGCGGTTATTGCCGCCGTATCCGATGGGGACCCCAATGTTCGTTCCAGCGCCGTGGCGGCCCTGGGGCCCTTTAGGGGTGAGGATGTGGACAGGGCCATTCTGGAGGCCTTTAGGGATTCCTACTACCGTACCCGTCTCAGCGCGGCCCAGGCCAGCCGGGACCGCAGGCTGGAGGCGGCGATTCCCTACCTGAAATTTCGCAGCGAACAGGACGAGGTTCCCCAGGTTCGGGATGAGTCCATCCGGGCTCTGGGGGCCATAAACACCCGGGAGACTACCGGGATTCTTGTTTCGTTGTTTGAGGAGAGGAAGAACTCCGATGTCGTGCGGATCCGCTCCGCGGAGATGCTGGTGGCAAACGATACGGAAGCCCACATTGAAAAGGTTGTTGCCGGGATGGATGAGGCCAAGTCCCGGAATCAAGGCGCCCTGTACAATGGTCTGCTTAAAGTTGTGGGGGCCGCAAAATCGGACAAGCTGGAATCCCTGGCCCGCCGTTTTATCGGTTCCGGGGATGTTGTTGAAAAATCGTTTGCCCTGGACATGACCGCCAACAATGGTTTCCGCAGTCTGGTGGAAGATGTCAGGGCCCTGACGGAAAACCGCAACCAATCCCTGGCCCGCAAGGCCCGGCTTACCCTGGATGCCCTGACCCGCTGAAGCAGGGCCGTAATCTCTCAACCGGGCGGCTGCATTCCTGTGGGGTTTGGAACATTGATGGACAGCATAAGCCGGTTTAGTTCCAGCAGGGGATCTTCGTGCTGTTCCAGCCTCATGAAAATCTCGTAACCCCTGTCCGATATGACCCGGATGGTTTTCCCGATACAATCATGCACGGGGTTGTTTCCAATATCGGGGAAGTAGGCCGCCTTGCGGGGATAGAAGGTACAGCCCGATGATTCGTATTTCAATTCTCCCAGCCTGGGGGGGAAAGGTACCAGGAAGATGAGGAAATCAGATTTACCGCCCCCCACTGTATAGGTAAAGCCGGGCTTTACCCGATGGGTATTCCGTTTGCCGATAAGGGTATTTTGATCCGCCACAAAAAGCTTGAGCATGAAGGGTGAACCGTATTCAAGTCTTTTGGCCGGTTTATAGGTATCCGTATAGGGACTCTCCCTCCGGGGCGGCCGGTATGGTTCCGCTGCCCGCGGCACCGGCGGTTCCGCGGCGCCGGAAATGTTCCGGGGGGGGCTTTGTGTCCGAATCTGCGGGTTTTTCTGCGGTTCTTTGCCTCGGGAGCCGGAGCCGGTTGTACGGCTCCGCCGGCTGTCCCGGCCCCCCGCCGCCCTGGCTACTGCCCGGTTGGGGGATTCGTGGAGACGGCGGATCAGGAAGAACGCCGCCAGACCCAGCAGCACAAGACCCAGGAGTCCCAGGAGGATGAAAATAACTACCCTGCCGCTGCCCTCCCGGACGGGTCTTTCGGTCCTCCGGGGGGTATTCTGCGGGCTTACGGGGGAGACCGGCGCAGGGACTGTCGCAGATTCTTCCGATGGTTCAAGGGGTTCAATCTCTGAAAGCGGTTCTAAGACCGGCGGAACTTCGAGTTCGGGGATTGGCAGAGGTTCCGGATCGGGGACCGGCGGCGGAACCAGCGCTTCAGACTCAGGAATCGGAACCGGCGGCAGGGGTTCGGGGGCCGGCGGCCGGGATTCCGCGATGGGAACCGGCGGTTGTTCCGGGATCGGTATGGACGGAGCCCCGGCCTGGGGGACCGGGGCCGGTGTTACCGCAGGAACGGCGGGGCGGGGCGACGAGTTGGGATCGGAACGTGGGACCGGCGGCAGGGGTTCGGGGGCCGACGGCCGGGATTCCACCCTGGGGACCGGCGGTTGTTCCGGGATCGGTATGGACGGCGCCCCGGCCTGGGGGGCCGGTACTGCCGCGGGAGCTTCGGGACGGGGGATCGGAGCCGGTGCTGCCGCGGGGACTTCGGGACGGGGAACCGGGGCCGGTGTTACCGCGGGAACCGCGGGGCGGGGCGGTTCCGGGACCGCAGGACGGGCCGAAGGCAGGGGAAGTCCGGCGGGGTTTATGTGTTCAAGATCGCCGCCCAGTTGCCGGCGGGATTCTTCCAGTAAACGCGGAAAGGATTCGGCAGTTACCGCCGTCCCTTCCCCAAGGCTCAGAATAATAATTTTTCGCGGCCGGGAAGGACTCAGGTTTTCCGTATAGGTCTTTAAAAAGGAGAGGGCGGCGGGAATATCTGCCTGCGGTTCCAGCGGGTACATCAGCAGCATACGGCCGATAATCGTTTCCAAGTCCCCCCGGCCTTCGACACGGCGGGTAATCTCCACCCGGGGCTCATTTGAAAAGGCGATAAGATGAAACGTGTCCCCCAGCCGCAGGTTATCCTGCAGGAAAGAACCGGTAAGGTAATGGTTAACCTGGCTGTAGTACCTGCTCATACCCGAAGAGGTATCCAGGACCAGGATCAGATCGATGGGAGAACGCTGCTGTCCAAAGACGTTTCCCCCGATAAGTATAAGAAACGCCAGAGTTACTGTTTTTCGCCACTTCATCCACATTTTATAAGTCCTGTCCCAGGGTAAATTTTAAAGGGCGGCGCTTATTTTTTCCACCACATAGGAAATTTTCTCGTTGTTTACGGAGAATTCAAACTCCTCTCCCGCCCCCTTGTTGAGCAAAGTCCCGCCGAAGGGGGACATATAAGAAATAATATTGTGATCCGGATCGGATTCCCAGGGGCCCAGAAGCGTATAGCTTTCTTCCTGCCCGCTGGAATGGTTCTTTACGGTAACGGTGGTGCCAAAACCGGCCCGGGAGGTGTTTACCGTGGAAGGATCGAAAAGCTGCGCCCGTTCGATCTCGTCGCTCAGTTTCGCCAGGGTGGCGTTCAGGATGGCCTGTTTTTCAAGGGCAGCCTTGTACTCGGCGTTTTCCCGCAGATCCCCCAGGGACTTGGCAAATTCGATTTCCTTGGAGTTGGCCGGGACATCTTCCGAGATAAGTTTTGCCATCTGTCTTTGTTTTTCCTGGTACTTGGCCATAGTAACGATGAGTCCCAGGGTGGTAACCTTCTTTTCCTCTTCTCCAAGAAATTTAAAGTCCGGGAACTTTTCAAGGATCCTGCTCCGCAGCCCGATTTTATCCGCAGGGTCAAGATCCTTTACATCGTTGATAAACGTGTAGATCCGCAGAATCGTATACCCGTCTGCCGTATCGAAGAACCGGTTCAGAGTCCCTTCGGCAAAAAGAATATGGTGTACCAGTTTGTTTATTTTACGGTTTTCCGTGGTTTCCCGGTGATTTTCGATCTCCCGGTAACTTATGTCCAGTATGTGGATAAGGGTGATAAGCTGTTTCTCGTAGGGTATATTTGCCTTCCGGTACCATTCTTCATCACTGCAATTTTTGAAAAGCCAGACTACCGCCTCCCGGTAGTCCCGGAAATTCTCAAAACCGGCCGCCGTCATGGCGGTAAGCTTGTCCTCGTAGCCGCCGGATTTCAACTGCACGATAATCCCGGTGGAAAGAACGTAGGGGAAAAGGTTGATGTACACATCCGCCCAGTTGGGGATAAAAAGTTTGATATGGTTGAGGAAGGTCTCCCGGAGTCTGGAGTCCTTCAGGTTGAGGAACAGGGAGGGCACATCTTCAATAGCGTTGAAAAGCTCGTTGAAATTCAGGGAAAGACCGGCCCCCAGGTGGGGGTACCGGGCTGCCATGTCCTTTACCAGAAGGTAAGAAGCCGCCACCTGTTCGCTTACCTGGTTGTACGATTTCAGGTATCCGGTAAAATAGCCGAACATTTCGGCAAAATACTCCGAATCGATTTCCACATCCTTGCGGGAAACAAATTCCCGGATCGTAACCGCCCGGTCAAAGAAGCTCTTTTCAGCCTTGAATTCGTTGTACAGTTTTTCTTCCAGGCTGATGGGCCGTTCCCGGACGGTAAACATATCGATGTTCTCCGGGCTTACCCCGAAGCCGGGGTCGGATTTAAGGATCTCCCGGGCCTTGGTACTCCAGCCGGCCCATTCACCGGGGCTCAGAACCTGGGGGACCAGTTCCGCCTTGATCCGTTTGATGTCGCAGGAGTTGTCAAAGCTGCGGATTACGGTCTTCAGCGCCCACTGGAAGTCGCTTTTTACCTTTTCGTGAAGTTTTTCTTTTTTCCAGACCGCCTTGAGGACCCAGATATGGTTTTTCGACAGGGTTTGAAGGGCGTTTACCGCCATTTTGAGGGACATGGAATGGTCGCGCTTTTTTGCGAAATCAATGACAATATCATCCCCCTGAACCCGGGCGATTCGCCCCACCCCCCAGGTCCGGTGGTACACGAAATTGCCCTTGTCAAAGGCGATATGCTTTTCAAAATCCAGAATCGCCTCCCGCACATTGCGGGGCCCCTGGGCAAGGCTGGAAACGCGGATATAATCTTCCAACTGGCTGTGGCCGGCGTAGTTTTTGCGGTAACACTCGGTAATTTCCCTGCGGGCCTGGTTGTCCCGGTCGTCGTATTCCAGGACAATTTTCAGTATCGTTATGCAGGTGCTTATATCGTCCCGCTTTTTGCAGATCTCGTACACATCTTTCAGAAGGACGCCGGCCTTTTCCTTGTCGATGTTTTTGGCGATCTTCTTTTGTATGTTAAGGAAAAAATCCACATCCTCCGGGTCATAACCCAGAAGCTTTTCCCATATATCCTTGACTTCCTTGTAGGTCCCCTTGTTGATATAACGGTGAAGGGCTTTTTTATAATAATCAACCGCCGCCGCGGAGTCTCCCAGTTTTTCGTAATGTTCTGCCAGGGACTTTGCCAGTTCCGCCTCTTCAATATCAACCTTGACCAGCCGTTCCCAGATGCCGTAGATGGCCTCTTCGTTATTTTCGTTCCGGTAACAGTCCCCCAGGGTACGGAGGGCGAATTTCGATTCCCCGTATTCCAGAATACCTTCGCATAAATATTTAACAATCGCCCATTTGTGGTTATCGACAAAAATGTTTACCAGGTTGACAATAGCGGAGTCGTCGATGATCTGCCGGGACAGGGCGATCATCCCGGAAATATACAGCGCAATAATACTGTTTTTGGTATGGGCAAGGTGTTCGTCGCACAGGGTTTTCAATTCTTCATACAGATGGGCTTCCTGACACTCCTTCAGGATCGCATCCAGTTCCTTGAACTGGGCGGCAGAATAGTTGCTCAGTGTTGCCCTGGTCCATTTTTCTTCGTTCAGCGTTTCCTGCATATTTTTAAGCAGCGCCGGCAGTTCTACCTCAACAACTTCAGCATCGGACATTTCCAAACTCCTCTTCGCCCCTAAGGCTTATCTTGTGTACCATTCGTAAATAGTTTTATCGATGATTTTGATTTTCCTCATCGTATCCTCTACCGTTCCCGGATCGTCACGGGTATTTTCATAATGATCGATCAGCCGGAAATAACGGTTGATCAGCCGGGGCTTCAGCAGATGATCCTGCTCGTTACCGGCATGCCCTATCTCGTTTTCCAGGGTAAATATCGACTGTTTAAGCCTGCTCAGCTCCGATTGCTTTAACTCCCGCTTAACCGAAAACACCCTGAACAGGTTCCCGTATACGGGGATCCACTCCGCCAGTTCGGGCCCGGTATAACCCATGCTCTGTACCCGGTCCCGCAGACGGATAATCAATTCCGATTCCATGGAGCGCAGATCGATCTTCTGGGGATCTACAAAAAAAGCCTCCCGGAACAGGGCCTTGGCGGCACGGTTTTCCGCCAGCAGGGCGTTTACATCTGCCAGTTCCGAAAGAGTTTCCGCATCGTCCCGCTTAAAACGGGCGGCCTGCTCCAGGTATTTCAAAGACTCCCCGTAGTTCCCGACCCCCTTGTAACAGCGGCCCACAAGGAGGAGCAGATCGGGATCATGCTCATTCGCCCCGTCCCCCAGCACACCGGAAAAATATCCCAGGGCCGTAGAAAAAACATAACGCCGGATGACAAATTGACAGGACTCAAAATGCCTGTCAAAACGGTCCAGGAAGCTGTAATAGGGCTTCCATTGGGACAAAATGAAAACGCCCTTATCGTAGGTTTCCTGAAAATCATCGGCCCTCTTGATGTGCTCAATCCACCAGGTGAGACATTTTAGACCGTCTTTTACTTCCGGATGGTCAAAATCTATCCTCAGGGCTTCTTCAAGGTTCTTCAGGGCGCCCTCCGAATCGGCGGCGTCCAGCCTGTCATAAGCCTTTTGAATAAATTCACCAACCGTATTTTCCGAACTCATGGCTTGAATAACTTTTCACCTTGAGATACAAAATATACTTTTTGGATTATACCCGGAACCATAACTTTGGACAATCCCCCGTGCCGTTTTCCGCCGCGGTCCCGCCGTTTTTGACGGGGCTACCATACCGCTATATACCCATCCGCCCGGGCTTCGGTACCGGCAACATAGCCGCCCCCGGGGGCCCGGAGGATAATCTGCCCCCGGCCAAAACTTCCCTCGTTAAGTTCATACGACACCTGGTGGCCCCGGCGGCCCAAGGCTGCGGCGATATGGTGGGGAAAGCCCTGTTCCAGGAGGATCTTTTTCCCCTCCGCCCATTGCCAGCGGGGGGCGTCCAGGGCGGCCTGGGGGTTCAGGTTGAAGTCGATAAGGCCGCTCAGTACCTGCAGGTGGGCCTGGGGCTGCATGGGCCCCCCCATGATGCCGAAGGGCCCCAGGGCTTCCCCCTTCCGGGTAATGAAGCCGGGGATGATGGTATGGAAAGGCCGTTTACCGGGCAGTACATACTTGACGCTGTCCTTATCCAGGGTAAAGCCGAAGCCCCTGTTCTGGAAGGCGATTCCCCGTTCCGGCAGGACCACCCCGGAACCAAAACCCATGTAGTTGCTCTGGATATAGGAGGCCATGTTTCCCTCTCCGTCAACGGCGCAGAGGTACACCGTACCGGAAGCCTCCGGCCTCCCGCAGGCCGGTTCACCGGCTTTTTCGCCGATCAGGGCGCTCCGCTTCCCCGCATAATCCTTGGAGAGCAGGGCCGCCGCATTGACCGGCCTTACCCTGGGATCGGCGATATGGGCGTGGGCGTCGGCAAAGGCCAGCTTTAAGGACTCTATTTGTTTGTGGATGGTATCGGGATGATCTTTCCCCCGGGGAAAATCGAAATTTTCAAGAATGTTGAGGGCCATGAGGGCGGTCATGCCCTGGCCGTTGGGGGGAATTTCCCAGATATCATAACCCCGGTAGTTGACGCTGAGGGGCTCCACCCATTCGGGGTAGAAGGCCGCCAGATCCTCCGCCCTGAGAAAGCCGCCGATTCGCCTCATATAGGCGTCAATGTCGGCGGCGATCTCCCCCCGGTAATAGGATTCCGCGCCCGTGCGGCCGATTTCCCGGATTGTTTCCGCCAGGACAGGCAGGCGGACCAGATCCCCCGGCGAAGGGGCGGCGCACTGAGCCGGGAAGCCATCATGTTGAGCCGAAGAGCCGGCCCCGGCCGGGGGGTCTCCGG
This sequence comes from Treponema sp., assembly GCA_031263435.1. The sequence goes on from JAISFT010000050.1 coordinate 12,385, forward strand.
CGGCCGCCCCTGTAGAGACCGCCCCCGTGGAGGCAAAGACCCTGAACCAGCCGTCAAATACCTCCGGCCCTTCTTTAATGTCCCCCCTGTTACCGGCCATCTCCCGCTCTTTCAGGTAGTTTTCCAGGCTTTGTCCCCAGCCCCGAGCGGTAAGGGGGGAGGCGGGATAGCCTTCCTCCGCCAAAACTGCCGCAGCCTCCAGGGTTTCGCCCAGGGGGAGGCGGCCGTAACGTGAAGAAATAGCCGCCCACGCCGCGGGAATTCCCGGCACCGTGATGGAAGCGGGGCCCAGACGGGGCATCGTGGTATAGCCCCTGGCCCGGATATTTTCTCCGCTCATCAGGGCCGGGGCGGGGCCGGAGGAGTTGAGCCCCCTGAGGCCTGCCTCCTTTGCGGACCAAAGAATCGCAAAGGCATCCCCGCCCAGGCCGTTGCTACAGGGTTCCAGCACCGTCATGGCCGCAGCGCAGGCCACAATGGCGTCAAATGCGTTGCCCCCCCGCTTGAGGATATCGAGCCCCGCCTGGGCCGCCAGGGGTTGGGACGTGGCCACCATGCCCCGGCGGCCGTAGATGACCTGCCTTCCGGACGGGTAGGGCAGATAGTAGGGGTCGCTTTCCATGACAGCGCCCCCCGCGGCGCACAATTTTTGCATAGGTTCATTTTCCCAAAAGTCCGCCCCTTGGGCAATGGGGCGCAATTTTACGTTACGAAATTTTAAGCATTCACCGCGGTGGGCACGGAGTTTCAAGGGTTGTATGCCGGGAGAAAACAAGTGGGGGTAGTGGAAGCCACCGCAGGGCGAAGCCCGAGGAGGCTGGAACGAGGGGTCGGCAACATAGTTGCCGCGAGCAGCGTCAAAAAAGGCTTGTTACAGGG
>JAISFT010000052.1 GCA_031263435.1 Treponema sp.
GGAAAAAACCGGCATGGATGCCGGTACAATAGTTTCATAAGTTTTTTGCAAAGCAAAAAACTTACAGCTCAAAAATGGCATGGATGCCGGAGTGCGCCCGAAGGGCGGCGGCAGGATGCCGCGTAACCACGGCTATCCGCTGAAGGCGGATAGATGGATTTTGCCGCAGGCAAAATCCAATGTCTTAATCCGCCACGGATGGCCGGCAGGATGCCGGCGTGAATAGATTTTCCGGGTTTTTGCGAAGCAAAAACCTAAGGCTGAAAAACGGCATGGATGCCGTTTTTCAGCCGCGCAAGGGATAGGAGGGGCGCGTAGCGTTCGTTGCGCTATGGCGCAACGAATGGAGCGAAGCGGAACCCCGGATAGCCCGGTCCGGCTGCGCAAGCAGCCGGATGCGCCCAAAAAAAGAACCGGAGATTCCGGAGTAAGATGCGTATACTTGCCGGGGCAGGGGTCTTCCTCTACAATATCCGCATGGGCGGCAAGGCTTTTACCGTTTTGGACCTCATCGACCTTGATCTAAAGGAGCATAATTCCCTGAATCTGCGCTGTATCGGCGGCCGGAAGGGGCTTGGGAGGGAGATCGGCAGTTCCGATCTGAACCGGCCTATGGGGGCAATTATGGGCTTTTACGATGTTTTTGCCCATCTGCGTATCCAGATTTTTGGGATTGGGGAATCCGCGTGCCTGCAAAAACTTGCCCGGGAAGATAACACGGAGAACATCCGGCGTATGTTCACGTATCCTATTCCCTGCTGTATTTTTACTACCGCTCTGGAGCCGACGGCGGTTTTCTTTGAAGAGGCCGAAAAGGCCTCCTGTCCTATTTTACAGACGGATCTTCCTTCATCGGAATTTACCGCCCGGATTCTGCGGGTTCTGGCGGAGGTTTTTGCCCCCCGGCAGAGTTTCCACGGGGTGCTGGTGGAGGTCTACGGTCTGGGGATTCTGATCATGGGGGATTCGGGGGTGGGCAAGAGCGAGACTGCCCTGGATCTTATTAAACGGGGGCACCGGCTTATCGCCGATGATGTGGTGGATATTCACTGCGCCAATGGCAACACGCTGATGGGCGCGGGGATCAACAAGATTATCGGCCACCACATGGAGATCCGGGGTCTGGGAATGTTGAACATGACCCACCTGTTCGGGGTGGGGGCTATTAAGGAACGGACTCAGATAGAACTGGTGGTGATGCTGGAAGAATGGGACGCGGCCAAACCTTATGACCGGCTGGGCGCAGAAGACAAGATGATGAATATTCTGGGGGTGGGGGTAACAAAGCTGGAGATTCCCGTTAAGCCGGGCCGGAACGTCCCTATTCTTATCGAAACCGCCGCGATGAACGAGCGGCTTAAAAAAATGGGTTACAACACGGCAAGGGAATTTAACCAGAATATTCTGAAATGGATTGAAAGCGACAATGTCCGTTCGGTGTATTTTGGCAATGAAGACATTATCTGATTTTTCCGTAATGGCTGCCGTGTTTCCAAAGCAAGGGATTGGCGTATGGTAGAACAAAAAGTAACAGTAACAAACCGGGCCGGTATCCACGCCAGGCCCGCGGCATTGCTGGTTCAAAAGGTGAACAAATTCAAGAGCAGTATTTATATTGAAAAAGAACAGGACAGGATCAACGCTAAATCGATCATGGGGGTTATCACGCTGGGGGCCGGTTACGGAACCGAATTGGTGATCAAGGCCGAAGGTGAGGACGAGGTCCAGGCGGTAGAAACTCTGGTCCGCCTTTTTGAATCGAAATTTGAAGAAGATTGAAGTACCAAGGAACCCGTCCAAAGCGCCCGGTTATCAATGTCCGGGGTCTGGTCCTGATCTATGTGCTGCTCTGTATTCTTTCCGTCCTTTTTTCCCGGACTTTTTTTTCCGAGACTCTCCGGGACGGTAAACCTCCCGGGCTGCTTAACCAGGTTATTTTCTACACTATCCCCGTCGTTCTGCTGATCTTTCTGGCCTATTCCGTACTGGGGATCATCCGGGACCTGGCCGCGGGCCGCACGGGAAGCAAATTCAAGGCCCAGCTTTTGATTTATTTCTTGATCACCGTGGTTTTTGCCGCGGTTCCCGTAACGATTGTTACCGGCCTGGCGATGAACGAACTGCTCCGCTTTTGGCGGACCGTCGAGGCGGAAAAGGCTTCCCGGGCGGCCCGGGAGTTTATGCTGGAATCCTATTCCCTGCACATGGAGAGGCTGGAATCCCTGGCGAAGACGGTGAATTTCGATCCCTGGCTGCCGGTTCTTTCCGGGGAAGGGGTGGAGGACAGGCTGCCGGATCGTATTCTGGCGGTTCAGGACTTTGTTCCGGGGCCGGGGGGGGGCTGGCAAAGCCGGGCTTTTGCCGGGGCCGAACACTGCCGCCTGGTCCTTCCTCCCCCGGACCGGGAAGGCTTTGTGGACCGGGAAATGCCCCGGGACCGGGATCTGATCCGCTATGTTTTTCAACCTGCCGGCCAGCCGGTTCTGTCAGACCAGGCAGCGGGCGGGGTTCTTCTGCCGGAGGCCGCGGGCCGCGGCAGGGCGCTGCGGGTCCTCAGTTACCACCTGGGAGAAGATTTTGACGCGGCCGTAGAGGCTGTTGAAAACCAGGTCCAGCAGTTTGGGATTATCGACTCCCTGCGGGCAAACCTGCGGCCCCTTTTGGTGTTTTACTACGGGGTTTTCTTCTTCCCTACCCTGCTCATGACGTTTATTATAGCCATCAGCTTTACCCGGCGGGTAACTCAGCCTCTGGTAGACCTGGCGGAGGCCACCCGGGCCGTGGCGGAGGGTGATTTTTCCATCCAGATTCTGGCCCGCCGGGGGGATGAGCTGGGACTCCTGATCAGTTCTTTTAACTCGATGGTCCGGGATCTTGAAAAATCGAGGGAGGCCCTGATCAACGCGGAAAAGATCTCCATTTGGCAGACCATGGCCCAGCAGCTTGCCCACGAGATCAAGAATCCCCTGACCCCCATCAAACTTTCCGCGGAGCGGGTCCTGCGCCGCTGGCGGAACGAACCTGAGCGGGTTGGGGAGATTCTGGAGAATTCCATGCTGGCCATCATCCAGGAGGTGGAGGGGCTTTCCACACTGCTCACCGAATTCCGCACCCTTTCCCGGCCCATGGAAAATCCCCAATCCTATACAGACGTGGAGGAGGCCCTTGAGGAAAGTATTGCCCCTTACCGGAGTTCCTATCCGAATATACAGTTTGAAACCCGGTATATGACACGGGGGATCTCCGTAAAAATCGACAGGCACCGGATGAACCAGATCTTCAGCAACCTTTTTATCAATGCCATTGACGCCATGGAGGGCCGGGGGCTTATTGAAATTCGGGGAGACCTTGTAAAGAAAAGGGAAAGTGGTTATTGTAGGTTAAGTATACGGGATACCGGAAAGGGCATATCGGAACAGGAAGGCCCCCTCGTCTTTACTCCTTATTTTACTACGAAAGAAACCGGGACCGGCCTGGGGCTTCCCATTGTGGAGCGGATCGTCAACGAACATAACGGTTCAATATGGTTTAATTCGGCGGAAGGAATGGGAACAACATTTTTTATCGATCTGCCGCTTGGCGCTGATCCGGCGGCGGAAGGCCCCGGCTCCGGGGAATCCAAAAACTGATATGGCAGCGATCCTCATCATAGATGACGAGCCGGGAATCCGGCATACCCTTGCTTCTATCCTGGAAGACGAGCATTACCGTGTGGAAACCGCGGAGGATGCCATCCTGGGTCTGGAAGCCCTGGCCCGGGGGACCATCGATCTGGTGTTCCTGGATGTGCTGCTTCCCCGGCTGGGGGGCATGCAGGCCCTGGAACAGATCCGCCGGGACTGGCCGGAGGTCGAGGTGGTGGTTATCTCCGGACATGCCAATGTGGACATGGCGGTCCGTGCGGTAAAGTTGGGGGCCTTCGATTTTCTGGAAAAGCCCCTGTCGCTGGACAAGGTGCTTACCCTGTGCCGCAATGCCCTTGCTTTACAAAAGCTGCGGAAAGAAAACAAAACCCTGCGGTCAAGCGCCGGTTCCGCAGAGGACGGGATTATCGGGACCAGCGCAAATATAGAAACGGTGCGGCGTCTGATCCGGCAGGCCGCTTCCAGCGATGCCAGAATTCTTATTACCGGCGAGAACGGTACCGGCAAGGAGCTGGTGGCCCGGGCCATCCACAATCTTTCTCCCCGTGCGGGGCAGCCTTTTGTGGAGGTAAACTGCGCGGCTATTCCCGAATCGCTTATCGAAAGTGAATTGTTCGGCCACGAAAGGGGGGCCTTTACCGACGCGGTATCCAGCCGCAAGGGGCGTTTTGAACTGGCCCACGGGGGTACTCTGTTCCTGGATGAGATTGGGGATATGTCCCTTTCCGCCCAGGCCAAGGTGCTGCGGGCCATTCAGGATCAGAAGATTGAACCTCTGGGCAGTGAAAAAACTATCGAAACCGATGTGCGCATCGTGGCGGCAACCAATAAAAATCTGGAGACCGAATGTGATGCCGGCCGCTTCAGGCAGGATCTTTACTTCCGGCTGAATGTTATCCCTATCCATATCCCGGCTCTGCGGGAACGGAAAGAAGACATTGTCCCGCTGTTGAACCACTTCCTTAAGGCTACGGGAAATGCCGAAGAGGAATTCCGGGGGGAAGCCCGGGAAATTCTGGAAAACTACGGCTGGCCCGGGAACATCCGCGAGCTGCGGAACCTGGCGGAGCGTATTGCCGTGATGTACCCGGAGGGAAAGCCCGGCGGAAAGGCCCTGGAAGCCCTGCTTAAAAATCCGGGAAACCGGGACGCCGAACCGGCTGCCCCGGCGGACAGGGGGGGGGCTGATCCCCAGAGCGCCCTGCCGGGGCCGGTTTTTGGGGACATTATGGAAAAACCCTATAATGAAGCCAGAGAATCCTTTGAAAAATACTATCTGGAATTCCATCTTTCCAGAAACAATGGTATCATCTCAAGAACGGCTGAAGCTATTGGGATCTATCCCAGTAATTTACATTCCAAGGTGCGAAAATATCATATTATTATAAATCCGGGCAGCGGACACGGAGGGAGAGGAGAAGAATGAAAGAACTTACCCAGAGGCAGAAAGAGGTATTGTCTTTTATTGACAATTTTAAGCAGGAACACGGCTATTCTCCCACTATCCGGGAAATTGGCGAGTTTTTTAACATTTCGGTAAAGGGCGCCCATGATCATGTAACGGCCCTGAAAAAAAAGGGAAGCCTGCGTTTGGTTACCAGGCGTTCCCGTACTATGGAAGTGGTGGGCACCCATGAGCGGAGCCACAACATAGAAATTCCGCTGCTGGGTACGGTGGCAGCGGGTATTCCTATCCTGGCGGAGGAAAACCGGGAGGGAACCATTCTGATTCATGAGTCGGCGCTGAAGAAAAACCGCAAGTACTTTGCCCTGAAGGTCCGGGGAGATTCCATGTCCGGCGCGGGGATCATGGACGGGGATACGGCGATCATCGAAAAGCTGAATCTGGTCCATAACGGGGAAATAGCGGTGGTAATGGTCAACGAGGCGGCCACCCTGAAACGGTTTTTCAAAGAGAGCCACCGGATAAAGCTCCAGGCGGAAAATCCCGCCTATCCCCCCATCTACAGTCAAAATGTGCGGATTCTGGGACGTTTGGCCCAGATAATCCGCACATATTAGGGTTCGCGGGGGGCCCTTTGGACAACGAAAGGGGCCGCTGTTTCCTCTTCCTGGGACCGGAACTTGGTGAAAAGGACGAGGCGGTACAGGAGATCCGCCGGACCCTGAGTTCGGGACCCGGCAGCCGGGGGGGACTGGAGGAAACGCGCTTCTATGCGGGGGAAAGCGCCGCGGGCGACATCAGTGCCGCCCTGCGAAACGCTTCGCTCTTTTCGGATCGCAGGCTGTTCCTCATCAAAAACGCCGAGCTTATCAAAGATAAAAACGATACGGAGCTTTTGACCTCGTATATCCGATCTCCCCAGGCGGGGACCACGGTAATATTCCTGTCCGATGAAACAAAGGTAGCAAAGGCCCTGGACGACGCGATAGCCCCGGATTCCAGGCGGATCTTCTGGGAGCTTTTTGAAAACCGCAAGGGTCCCTGGGTCCGGGATTTTTTCAGGCGGGCGGGCTGCCGCATCAGCGACGGGGGAATCGCGGTGGTGCTGGAACTGGTGGAAAACAACACCGAGGCCCTGAAGCGGGAATGTGAACGTCTTGCACTGTTTTACGGCAAGGACCGGCTTATCGACGCTGGGGATGTGGAGGAATGGCTGTCCCACACCAGGGAGGAATCGTCATTTACCCTCTTTTCCCGGATAGCCGCAGGGGATCTGGCCAAATGTCTGGAATCGCTCCACACCCTTCTGGGGGCCAGGGAATCCTTCCAGACCATCCTGGGGGGACTCTCCTGGTGTTTCAGGCGGCTCCGGGATTACCAGGCCCTGGTAGAATCCGGCGCGCTGCCGCCGGATACGGACAGAGGCGGGGATTTTGAGTTCAAAAAGATCGGCTTGGGTTCTATTAAAAGCCGGGGAGATTATATCCAGGCAAACCGGCGCTATGGCCGGGGAGCGGCGGATCGTTTCCTGTCCCTGGCCGCCACATACGATACTGCGCTCAGGGCAGGGGGCGGCCCGCTGGAAACGCTGCTGCTGGAGATGTTTATCATCAAACTGGTAAACAGTGCCCGGCCGGGCCGTTAGTATCGGGACATCATTCAAACTGTGGGTTAATATTTTTAGGGCGCATCCGCCGCCCGCTTTGCGGGTGCCGGACCGGGCTATCCGCTCCAATTCCTCGACCCATCCCATATGTGTATAGCGGGGCTGGGAAAAATCCCGGGAAAACGCTTGTAGAGTCTGCCTCCGCTATCTCCGATACGTCGTATCTGCGATACGCTACGGCTAAAAGCCGACAGCAGGGAATTCCAAATATTTTCCCGGTTCCTTCCCCAGCCCCGCTGGGAGTCCGCAGGACCACCTATAGGCGGGTCTTTACGGAGGAGGAAGTATAGGACAGCTAAATGGCTGGGGGGGTCTGCGGTATTTCCGCTTCTATCCCTTGCGCGAACCAAAACCGCTTTGCGGTTTTGGTTAGGCCGCCTGGCGTGGTCAAATGACCACGCCAGGCGGCCTTTCGCTGTGCGATAAAGTTTTGCGCCGGAGAGCCGGAACCACATTTTCTTTGCTGTTTGGATACCAGCAGGACGTTAAGACTAAAAAACCGGATATGAGCGATTAGAAAAAAAGAATTTTTACCGCGGAGGACACGGAGTTTCACGGAGGACACCCAAAGAAGCATGCGGGAGCATGTTAAACGAGTAAAAGCCGCACGGCGGAAGCCCCAAAAAATGCCGCAGCACGGAATAGATGCCTTAGGGCGTAGAATTTGTAACAAAAACTCCGTGGTACTCCGTGTAAACCGTGGTTTTTCTTAGGCACGGCAATTGCTTATCAGCAGTTTTAGTGTAATCATACTACTGCATGGAACCCCGGATCCGCCGAAGGCGGCGGAGCATATACAGTCTGTTATGTGCAATTTGGGCTGAAAATATTTGGACTATTGACAATATCTGTAAAATAATGTAAAAGGATGCGGAGGTTTTGTAAAACAAATGAGAAAAACAATTCAATTTATCATCTTGACTTGTGCTGTAAGTTGGCTGGTAGCAGGAATGGCTATCTTGCTTGGCATACGTGATGTCCACGGGTTGATTTATACGGTTTTTGCTGCTGCTTATATGTTGTTGCCTGCCGTTTGTGCAATAATTCTTCAGGCAATCCATAAGGAAAAACCTTTTAGTAATTTAAACGTTTCTTTCAGGTTAAATCGGTGGTTTTTTATAGCAGGAATAGTGCCTTATATTTATGCTTTCATAACATTGGGAATAAATTTGCTATTTCCGGACGTTTCATTCTCTATCACATATGAAGGATTGCTTTCGTTTTTACCTGCCGAACAGGCGGAACTAGCCGAACAACAACTTTCACGATTTCCGCCTATTA
>JAISFT010000104.1 GCA_031263435.1 Treponema sp.
ATCGGTTTTGCCGACTGCTTCCACGGTTTTTGCTTCGCAAAAACCTGAAGGCGAAAATCGCCACGGAGGGCGAATCAAAATGCTGCGCGTTTTGGTTTTCGGAGTTTGGGGCTTTGCCCCAAACTCCCAAGGCCAAATGGCTTCGCCATTTGGCCCGCGCAAGGGATAGAAGCGGAAATACCGCAGACCCCCGAAAAGGTGCCTGCGCCATTCTGGCGACACCTTTTGGGGGGTCGAGGAATTGAAGCGGATAGCCCGGTCCGGCGCCCGCAAAGCGGGCGGCGGATGCGCCATAAAAAAACAACGTCCTAAAAAAAACAGCAAAGCTGCGGTTTCAGTGCTGCCCGGATTAGTTCAGCATGGCAAGAGTATCGCTGCGATTCCAGCGCCGTGCGATATCCGCGGGGCTTTCGGCGGAGATATTCTTGATCGTTTTGCTGGCCCCAAGCTGCAGGAGCAGGGCAACGGTTTCCGGGCTGCCGGAACGGGCGGCGTAGTGGAGAATGGTATTCCCCGAAGAATCCCGGGAATTGATGGCCCTGCCGGAAAACACCGCCTGTATCGGACTCTGTCCCTTTGTGATGGTTATTTCGCCGGGGGTCTTGCCGTCCCCCGCCAGGGTAAAGGGGTCCGCCCCGGCATCTGCCAGGACCTTGGCCAGTTCCCAGGCTTCTCGGTCCACCGCCAGTCTGAGGGGGCTTCGGCCTTCCGAGTCCACCGGTGATAAACGGGCCCCCTGGGCGATGATAGTCCTGATCGTGGAGGGGTCCGCCCCTTCGCTGATCGCAATGTGGAGCGGAGAGGCCCCGTCATCATCGGCCATTCGGATTCTGTCCTTGGTCAACAGGGTGGAGACCATGGCGGGAGAATGGGCCAGGGCTATCCGGAAGGGTGTAAGCCCCTGGGAATTGCGTACATGAATGGGAGCCCCCCAGGACAGGAGTTGATTTACCAGATCGCTGCGTCCGGCAGACACCGCCACATGGAGGGGGGTATTTCCCTGGCTGTTCCGGGTGGTGGGGTCCGCGCCCATGTCTACGAGCCGTTCCGCGGCGGGCCCGTAACCGGCTATGACCGCTTCCATGAAGGGGCTGTTCCCCTCGGCGTCCCGAATTTCAATGTCCGCTCCCCGTTCTATCAGCAGAGTCTCGACCCCGGTAATCCCCAGTCTGACCGCATCGTGGAGGGGTGTTTTGCCGTTTAAGGCATGGGCATTGACGTCAATGCCCCCGTTGATAAGGGCCAGGGCCGCCTCCGGATTGTTCCACCGTACCGCGGCATGGAGGGCGGAATTCCCCAGGCTGTCCCGGCTGTTAATTGTGGCTCCGGCCTTAACCAGGGTCTCGATGGTGGACACTCCGTTGTACTTGACCGCTACAAAAAGGGGTGTTTCCCCGGTGGCATTTACCGCTTCCACATAGGCGCCCTGCTGGACAATATAGGGGATATGGCTGTCGATTTTCCATTGGGCTGCGTAGTGCAGGATGCCGTTGCCCAAGCCGTCCCGGGCGGCAATGGTGTGATCGTTGATCATCCAACGGCGCACGGCGCCGGGGGAATGGAAGGCCAGGTACAGGGGAATTTCCCCCCTGGCATTGGGGGCGAAAATATCGGCTCCCCGGGCGATAAGCAGTTCACCGGTCTCGGTGTTGTTCATGCGTACCGCCAAATGGAGGCTTGTATCCCCTTCCCGGTTGCGGGCGTTCACCAGGGCCCGCTGTTCAAGGATAAGAACGATAGTTTTTATGTCGGCGGAATTCTGTATCGCCGTATGGAGTATGGTATTTCCCGCACTATCCGTCTGGAAAACAGTTTCCGTTGTTATCAGGGCGGCGAGGACCGGATTACCTGTCTCCAGGGCCTTGTTGAAGGGGGTAATGCCGTCGTTATCCGCCGCAAATACATCGGACTGGTACGAGAGGAGCAGCGGGATGAGGGCGGTTCTGCTTTCCTCCACCGCGAGGTAGAGAGGGGTTTTACCGTCGATATTGCGGATTGATATGTCCGCTCCCCCCGAAAGCAGGGACTGGAGTACCCCGGTGTCCCGGTTCAGCATGATCGCTATATGCAGGGGGGAATCCCCGTGCTCGTCCCGCAGATTGGGGTTTGCCTGGTAGGCCAGCAGGAGCCCGATGGCCTCCCGGTGGATTTCCGCCGGAATACCGATGTGGAGTACCGAATTTCCCTTGGCATCCTGAACATTGGGATCGGCCCCCAGGGAGAGGAGGAGTTCCAGGGCCTCTATATTGCCGTACCGGGCCGCTTCGTAGAGGGGTGTGGCTCCGGAGGCGTCTTTGATGTTGATCTCCGCCCTTCGTTCGATGAAAAATTTTATCAAACCCGGATAGTTTTCCCGGGCTGCAAAGTGCAGGGGGGTCCCGCCGTCATAGAACCGGATGTTGTAGTTTGAGGAACGGACGGCGGAGGCGAAGTAGGGGTAGACGGGATGCCGGGACCGCCCGCCGGCGAGGATAAGCATTTCCGCAATCTCCGCGTGATCGCGGGAATCCGGCCGGGCAAGGGCGAGGTCCAGGGCGGTCTTTCCGTCCTTGTCAGCGGTCATGATATCCCGGCCGGGCAGGCTTGCCAGGGCTTCGAGTATCTGCCCGGCGGCCTCCGCTTCTCCTGCCAGGGCCGCCAGGTGGAGGATGGTTCTTCCTTCAGCATCCCGGGATTCCAGGGAATCGGCGCTTAACAGGGCCTCAAGAAACTCCCCCTTCCGGATGATGCCCTCTGCGGTGGCGCTGCCGATCCCCGGCACGGGCTGGTGAATATTGGCGCCGCCATTGACGCCGCCCCGTACCAGAATCCGCGCCATTTCGGTGTCCCCCTGCTCTGCGCTGATGCCCAGGGGGCTGCGGCCTTCGTTATCCAGGGCATTGACATTCGCCCCCAGGGAGATAAAAAAGGCCCCCAGTTGGGCGTCTCCCTTTTCCGCCGCAATGTGTAGAGGGGTCCTTCCCCCGGCATCGGTGGCGTGTACATCGACTTTTCCCAGGAAGAAGCTCCGGGCTTTTTCGGTTTCACCACTTTCCAGGGCGGTCCAGACATCTTCGTTGACTTCTTCCGCCTGGGGGGTTCCGGCACAGGACATAAGAGCAAGGAAAACGGCGCCGCAAAGGATAAGGAGCGCCGGTAAGGGGTATCTACACTTCATACCCACGTTATCGGCGAAAAGTACAAAAAAGTAAAAAGCCTGCGGGGTCTGCCGGAAAACGCT
>JAISFT010000120.1 GCA_031263435.1 Treponema sp.
GCGCTGCCGCTTCATCTCAACAGGGCAAAGGGGAACCGATTGAATTTATTGCTATTAAGCGCCCCGGGTCAGCCGGGGCCTCCGTTGCGGGTTTTTCCCGGCTCCGGTGGAAAACGGTGTTCTGTGGGTCAGGTTACCCCCCCCCCCCCCCCGAAAAATTTACCGGGAATTTGCCGGTCTAATAGCTTTTCTGCTTTTCTCCCGGCCCCCGCCGGAAAGTATTTTAATCTTCCTCACGTACCCGTCATGGGCAGTGAATCGCAAATAAACTCTTGTATAAGGGTTTTAATATGTCGGCGGCGACATTAACACCGCAAAGGAGTTTCTATGGATAAGAAGCTGGTTTACAGTTTGGGAGGGACGCTGCTTCTGCTGACATTCTCTCTCATGCTGGCGGGCTGTAAGGCAGATCCGAAGGATCTGGCGAAGCAGTCCTATGAGCTGGGGCAGCAGGCATGGAGCGCGATGTTTGATGTGAAGAAAGCCGCCGAGCTGGAAAAAAAAGCAACGGCCATTGAGAAAAAGGTTGCAAAATTGTCTGCAAGCGATATGGCAATTTACACCGAAGAACTGGCGCGGCTGAGCGGCAGTGGTCTGGGCGGGCTTTTTGAGGCGGCAAGCGGAGCCTTAAATGCGGTCAACGAAGCCGCGGGTGCGCTTGATTCGGCCAGCAATGCGCTGGATGCGGCTCAGCAGGCTGCCGACTTGCTCAAATCGCTTGGAAACTAAGAAGGGGGAAAAAATGATTTTTAGCATGAATGAAAAATGGATTGATAGTTCCATTCTTACAAAAGCTGCGACTTTTGCTATGGCGCTTAATCTGGTTTTGACTTTGGTCTGCGACATCATCATGATTGCCTGGGGGCTGGCCGGTTTTGGGACGATAATTTGGTATTTGATTTGCCTTATTGTTATCTTTCTTCTGGCCCTTGGCCTGTTCAAAGTCAATCGAGCCGCCAGAATAATAACTTCCCTGCTGGGCTTCTTTTCGGCCCTCCTTGTGGTAGGACTTATTCTGTCCTTCAACGCGGCAAGCTCAATGTCGGGGGGAATTATGAGTATGCTGTTCGGGCTTATCAGTGCGCTGATACCGGACGAGGCAAAGGCTCTTATGGCGCTTTTTGCAGCGCCGTATGTTCTGACGATTCTTGCCTGGCTGCTGCTTCTTGTCTGCGGCAGGGACTTCAAAAAAAAGGAGATAAGCGCCTGACGATGGGGAACACCATCGGGTAACAAGCCGCCTGCCGTGTTGTCTTTTTTATGCGGCAGGCGGCTTTTATTCGAGGGAGGCCACGGCGCCTGATTGGGGGGTAAGTGGAAGCCCAAGCGCCGCCTGGCGGGAACCGGCAGGCGGCGCGCAGGGCTGGAACGGAGGGGGGGCCAAACCGGAAGCTCAAGGGCGGCAGCCCTTGAGCCGGCTACGGGCAGATTGTCCGTGGTAGCGGGCCCCCCCTACTGGTGCCTGACACCCCGGTAGTCGATGATCTCCTGCTCAACCCCCATCCCCGTTTCCTCTATGCGCCCGATAAGTTTTGCAATGCCCGGAATGGAACGGGTTTTTTCGCCGATAAGGGATGTCCGTTTTAGTATGGCCGGCCCAAGTTTTTTACCGCAGCCCAGATACTGGTCGAAGGTGGCTGCATCCATCCGCAGGGGGCTTATGTCCGTTCCGGCTATTTCCGCCAGTTCCTGCAGGATAAGAATGCCGTCGGGGTCCAGGTCCCCGGCATGGTGGAAGCTGAACCCCGATTCGGCAAGCAGCGACACCAGGGCCCGGACCGCCCGGTTGGGATGGCCGGCGGTGTAGAGGAAGCAGTTGTAATCCGGCAGGGAGGGGGAAAGGGCAAAAAAGGTTTCCTTGTTTTCAATGGTCAGCACGGCGGGGGGGCCCTCTGCCAGGGGCTGTATCTGACGCAGCTTCATGATCGTTTCCAGCGGCAGGCCCAGGATGCTCCCCGAGGCATTGACCAGGGCTTGGGGGCCGGGGGACCGCTGTTCCGGCCTCCCGGCGGCTCCTGCAAATTCGAGGGCAATTTCCCCGGCAATAAATGTTTCCGGGAAGGAACGGTCCAGGAACGAAAAGTCCGGGATCCTTACCCCCTGCCGCCGGGCACGGTTGAGGAGGGGGCTGAACAGATCGAGCAAATATTCCAGCCGTTTGGAATCGCGGTACAGGGCCGTTGACAGGGCCCGGGTGGTAATGCCCTGGGGAAAGGCGGACCGGTCTGTTTCCCGGAGGGCGGCGGTCAGGCGAGCCAGCTCCGTCAATGCGGCGGGATCGATGCCCTCGGCCGCATCAAGGGGCAAAAAGCTTTGCGCGATGAACGAGAAAAACGCCCCGCCACCGGCGTCCCACCGGGCATCGGCGGTCTCCCCGTTGCCGGCAGTTTCCCGGGTATCGGCGGCCCCGCCGGCGGCAAAATGCCGGGCAGCGGCCCGGACCGCTTCGGCGGTGATCCTGGGAGACGTTCTGCCGGTAAACTCGTAGAGCAGTTCCGGGGTGGAGCATACCAGGGCGGTAAGGGTTTCCCCTTTCCGGTGGCGGGCCCAGACAAGGGAGAGGAGGCCCCGCCTTTCCAGAGATTCGGCGGCCTCCAGAAACGATTCCCGGTCGTCCGCGGCGGCCTGTTCAAGGCCGGGGAAGATCCGTTCCGGCCGAATTCTGAGGGGGCGGGGAGCGCGGGACATTTCCGAGGGCGGGGACTCGCCGTCAGGTTCTTTCGGTTCTTCCGGCTCTCCCCCGCCGCCAGGAATCGCCGCCAGGGAGGAAGCGGGATACTGCCGGATAAAGGCGTTGACGATCCTGCTTTCCCATATCGTCATGTTCCCGCCGCCTCTGCTGTCTGCGTATCGCTGTGAAAATCCCGGACCCGGGCGGAATAACCGTGGCGGATAACCAGGTTGATCCGGTCCATGTGGGGGGCGATGGCCTCTATTTTTTCGGTGGGAACGGAACTGATAATCTGAATGTTCAGGTCCCGGTAGAATTTCAGAATCTTGCCGATCCGCTCATCATCCATACGGTTAAAGGCCTCGTCAAACATCACCAGCCGTATGGTACTTTCGGGCCGGCTCTTGTAGAAGCGGTAAAAACTTGCGGCAATGGCCACATAGTAGGGGGTCTGGGTTTCGCCGCC
>JAISFT010000151.1 GCA_031263435.1 Treponema sp.
CCCCGCAGTACACGCATGGGTGGGTCAGTCTTTACGGCGGGGATCTGCTTTTAAGAGGTAGGAGGATAGGTCAGGTTTGGCCGGGGGTCGAGGAATTGAAGCGGATAGCCCGGTCCGGCTGCGGGAGCAACCGGATGCGCCCAAAACAGGAGAAGAAAAATTCCTGTGCGCTTAGCGGCTGGGTAATACCTGGCGCCGGTTTAGAAGTGCCTGGCACCAAATAGGCATCAGGAACCGGTCCGCTTCATGTCGGTGATGATAAGCTGGGGTTTTCCATCGCCGCTGAACCAGTTCCGGGTCATGCTGAAAACCAGGTCCACCGAATCGTTTAAATCAAATTCGCCGGGGATCTTGTCCGCGGCCTGCCAGTATACGGCGGGCCATTTGTAGCTGCCAATGTCCAGGGTCAGCTTTACGTGGGGGGCGCCGTTTTTTCCCATCAGGCTGATGTCCGAAATTCGGGCATTCCGGGTCATAAAGACGAGGGGCTGGTTTTCCTCGCCGTAGGGCTCGAAGCGCTCCACGATGTCGATGATCTCCGGGCTCAGATAGGCGGGGGGGAGTTCCGCGTCTATCTGCAGGGTTTTTCCCGCCTCCGGGGCGAATTCTATGGCCCCGGACACGGTTTCAAGGCGCCCCAGGAACTCTTCCCACCGCACCCGCTCCATGCTAAAACCCGCGGCGTAATTGTGCCCCCCCCAGTCCAGAAAGAGGTCCGCGCACTGTTCCAGCAGGGGGCGGAGATCGTAACCTTTGATGGAACGGAGAGAGCCGGTGGCCGTTTCCCCGGCAAAGGACACTACCAGGGCCGGAACGTTGAAACGCTTTACCAGGCGGGCGCCCATGAGCCCCGTGACGCCCCGGTTGATGTTCTCCCCAAAGGCCAGGGCCAGTCTGTTGTTAAAGCGGTCAAGGTTCTGCTGGGCCATGGGTTCGGCAATGCTCCAGGTATCCTCCCCCAGCTTCCTCCGCTCCTCGTTAAGGCCGATAAGTTCGCCCGCCAGCCGGTCCCGGATTGCCGGGTCCGTTTCCATCATCAAATTTGCCGCAATCTCCGGCTTTCCCATCCGCCCCGCGGCGTTGATTGCCGGACAGAGCTGCCAGGAAAGTTCCTTGCTGCCAAAACGGGAACCCGCAAGGCCCAGCTTAAACAGCAGTTCCGCAATGCCCGGCCGGGGCCGGGCCTTAATCGACTCGATGCCCCCTCTGACGATGATCCGGTTTTCATCCAGCAGGGGCATAATGTCCGCCACGGTCCCCAGGCTTGCAAGCTGGAGCCCTTCTTCATCCAGATTCGTCCAGAGCTTTTCCCGCTTGCGGACAAAAGAGATAAAGAGGTTCAGGAAAACATCCAGCTCGGTGATCTCCTCCCGGGAATAGCGGGCCAGACGGGATTCCTCCCGGAGCCGGAGGAGACTCTGCCCCCGGCTTTTGGGTATTTCCCTGGCAATCTCCGGGGCAATATCCAGCATCGAGATCTCCACGCCCCTGCCGAAGATCCTCCCCAGGATACCGGCCTGCAAGGGGAGGTCCCAGGTCAGGATCTGCTGGCCCTCCAGAAAGGCGGGGAGTCTGGTGTCGGTAATGCGTACCATGCCGGGGACCACAGTTTCGTTCAGCCGCCCGATGACCACCAGATTCCGCAGTTTGACGATCTCGATGATCCAGGCGTCGTTGACCGCCCGGACATTGAGGAGGCATAGATCCTGGCCGTAGAAGCTGCTCCGCTGGGCAAAGCGCAGGGCGCAGGCCAGCTTAAAGGCAACCCCGCAGCCGGCAAGATCCCGGAACGGATAGGGGGAACCGGGGCCCGCATCAAGTTTGGGGTTGATTATGGCATAGGCCGGGGGCAGGCTCTCCGGCTGGGCGCCCTGGGGGTTGTGGTGATCGGTGATGATCACATCTATTCCCAGTTCATTGGCCCGCATGACTTCCGCCATATTGGAGATGCCGCAGTCAACGGTGATGATCAGGGTCCCCGAATCCGCGGCAAAGTCCTCTACCGCCTGCAAGGAAAGGCCGTAGGGTTCGTCCCCCCGGGGAAGACGCCAACTCGGTTCCAGCCCCAGGGCGGTCAGGGTTTCCCGAATCAACACGGTGCTGGTGATGCCGTCCACATCCCGGTCCCCAAAGATCAGGACCCGCTCCTCCTCTTCTTTGGCGCTGAGGATCCGTTCCACCGCGTCTTCCATGCCGGGAAGTTCAAAGGGATTGCGCAGGTACCGCGGATCGTTTTCCAGAAAGTACTGTATCGTCTCTCCGCCGGTAAAACCCCGGCGGATCAGAATGGATGCGGTAATAGGTCCGCAATGGTATTTGGCATCCACACTTTTAACCAAGTCCGGGGGGATTTCCCGCTTTTCCCAGTCCATTGCCGTTTTAGCCATGCCGTATCTCTTTCATAATCTCTTTCATAACAAGCTGCTCCGGGGCAGGTTTTACCGCCGAATATTCCACTGCCTGCTCAAGAACGGGGACGGCGGCTTCAAGGCCCCCCCGGTCCTTTCCCCAGACTGTCATAAGCAGGTCCCCCTTCCGTACCGGGGCCCCCGCCTTTCTGTGGAACTGTACTCCCACATGGGGGCTTACCGGATCATCGCTACGGTTCCGGCCCACCCCCAGCACTACCCCCGCATGTCCCAGCTTCCGCGCATCTATCCGGGAGATATAGCCATCTTCCCGGGCCAAAATTTCCGATTGATGGGGGGACCGGTAATTTCCCAGCAGGGCAAGAAAACGCCCCCGGTCCCCGCCCTGGCTTTCGATGTTTCGCAAAAAGAGTTCCCGGGGCTTCCCGCTTTTTAGGGCCGCCAGACAGAGCCGCCGGCCTTCCTCCGGGCCTTCGGCCTTATTCCCCAGCATAAGCATGCGGGCCGTCAGTTCCAGGCTCAACTCCATAAGATCCGCGGATAAAGCCGGTCCCAGGGTTTTGTACCAGGCCCCCCCGGAGGCCGCAGTCCCGTTCGCCGCTGCGGCCGCCACCGCAGTCCCGTCCGCCGCAGCAGCCGCAACCGCCGCATAAAGCGCTGGGTCCAGGCAGGCATAGCACTCCTCGACCTCAAGAAAATTCCCCACCATGCTCCCCAGGGGCTGATCCATATTGGTAAGCAGGGCGGTAATCCTGAGCCCCAGGGCAGCGCCAGTGTCTATCAGGGATCGGGCGAGTTTTTCCGCGTCCGCCGGGTCCTTCATAAAAGCCCCCGCGCCGTATTTTACATCCAGAACCAGGGCTTCCGTCCCCTCGGCCTTTTTTTTAGAAAGGATGCTGGCGGTAATAAGGGGGATAGATTCTACCGTGCCCGTTACATCCCGCAGGGCGTAGAGCAGCCGGTCCGCGGGAACCGTATCCCTGGTCTGCCCGGTCATGGCAAAACCATCCCGGCTTAAAATCGCCCGGAATTCGGCGGGAGACAGGCTGGTACGGTAACCGGGAATGGCCTCAAGCTTATCCAGCGTACCCCCGGTATGCCCCAGGGCCCGGCCCGACATCATGGGATCCCGCAGGCCCAGACTTGCCGCCAGGGGGGCCAGGATCAGGCTGGTCTTGTCCCCCACCCCGCCGGTAGAATGTTTATCCACCAGGGGACCGCCGATACCCGAAAGATCCATCCGTTCCCCGGAATTGAGCATTGTCTCCGTCAAAGCGGCAGTTTCGCGGGGGCTCATGCCCCTAAAAAAGACCGCCATAGCCCAGGCGGATACCTGGTAATCGGGAATGTCCCCCGACACAAACCCGTCAATAAGAAAGGCAAGCTCCTCCGGGGAAAGCTCCCTGCCCTCCCGCTTTGCCACGATAATATCTACGGCCCTCATCGTTACTCCGTTTGAAATAGGTTTCGGCCACGTATACATAAGGAGGGGGAGCACATTGATCTCAAGGGGTCAAAAACTTTGGGCCCTATGACAAGCCTTTTTCGACGCTGCTCTCGGCAACTATGTTGCCGACCCCTCCTCCATAAAAACGCTTGCTCTTTTCCGGCGTGGAGAATTGCCCCGGTAAACCGCGGAGCAGTTTACCGGGGCAATTCTCCGAAAATAAAAACGCGAAGCGTTTGTTATTCCGCTACCCCCACTTGTTTTCTCCAGACCTACAAACCCTTTGACAGTGCATTACAAACTCCAAGCTAGAAATTCCAGGTGGACAGCTCCCTCCCTATAATTTCCGCCATCAGAGCGGTAACCACTGTCCGGGCCTGCGTAAGGGACAAGGGATCCGCGGAGATTCGCAGCATCCGGGACGGGGCCAGATCCTGTACCGCCAAGAGCCAGCGCCGGGCGCCGGGCGTCAGGGGCAAGAAGCGGTTCCCCGCTCCGGCCGGCACAGTCCGGGTAAAAGTCCCCTCCAGCCGATCGAACCATAGTAGTCCATCGGGGGAGGCTTCACAAGGGCGATCCGCCTCGTCCAAATCCGGGCGCAGGCCCAGAAAAGCCGCCCAGTTCCACAGAAATTGGATAAAAATACGGCCCGCCGCCTCCGCTTCGGCCTCTGCCAGGGCATCCAGGCTGGCGCTGATCAGGAACAGAGCCCTGTCCCAGCCGCCGCC
>JAISFT010000029.1 GCA_031263435.1 Treponema sp.
TCCCACGGGGAGCTTTACGAACCGGAGCCGGATACCACGGGCGGGCCGGAAGGGGGCGCCGCAAAAGTTTATACCGGGAAGGGCTTCCGGGGCACGGTGGGTTTTATCAGCCCCATGTCCCGGCCTTTTTGCCATGCCTGTAACCGGGTGCGGATCACCGCCGACGGCAGGCTAAAAACCTGTCTGGGGAGCAATGCCGAACTGGATCTGCGGGCATTGCTGGACAAGCCGGACATGGTATTGCGTTCCGCTATTGAAGGGGAAATACTTAAAAAGCCCGGCGGACACCATTTTGACAGAGGATTTGTTTCGCAGCGGACCATGTATCGTATAGGGGGATAGGGTGGCGTATATCGTCTCGGTGAATATCAGCGCGGAAAAGGGAACCGAAAAACGCCCCATAGGGGAAGCCCTGCTGCGCCGGGATCACGGCATTGAAGGCGACGCCCACGCGGGGAACTGGCACCGGCAGATAAGCCTTTTGGCCCAGGAAAGCATCGACAAGATGAGCGCCCTGGGGGTGACGGGCCTGGTCCCCGGAAGCTTCGCAGAAAATATAACCCTCCGGGGATTGGAACTCCATACCCTGCCGGTGGGGACCCGGCTCCTTCTGGGGGACTGCGAGGTGGAGCTGACACAGATAGGCAAGGAATGTCACCGCCATTGCAGGATATATCAGCAGATTGGCCGCTGCATCATGCCGGTGGAGGGGATCTTTGCGAAGGTTCTGAAGGGGGGGACCCTTAAAACGGGGGACAGGGCGATCATCGTTGCATAAACCATTCGCGGCCTATACCTTTGCCCCCTCTTTGGATAAAATGTGGCGGTAATGAAAAAACCGGTTCAAAAAAGCGGCTCCAAATACATGGCGGCCAGTATCATTGTTGTTCTGGTATTCGCCGTATCTGCCCTCCTCATGTCCTCCGGGGCGCTGAATTTTCCCGAATACAAAACCTACGATTTCCGTGTGCAGCTTCTGGCGGAACAAAGCCGGCCTTCGGATGACATCATCCTTATTCTGTTGACCCAGGACAGCCTGGACTGGGCCCAGCGGGAACGGGGTTGGGGCTGGCCCTGGCCCCGGAAAGCCTACGCGGAACTGGTAGATTATATGAATATCGGAGGCGCCAAATCCGTGGCCTTCGATATGCTCTTTACCGAACCTTCGGTGTACCGGAATTCCCGGCAGGACGAGATTATCGACCAGGCGGTAGAAAGCCTGGAACGGGTCCAGCAGGCGACTGTCCAGGGCGATTCTCCCCGGCAGGCCATGGGTTTTATGTTCAGAAATGTGGTGCAGGCCCTGCGGGAACTGAGCAGCCGGGAAGATGACGCTTCCTTTGTAAAGGCTGAACAGGACTTTGGCCGTGTGGTGCAGACAGTCTTTTTGAGCAGTCTTTCCGGCAGCAGGACCTCCTGGCCGGAGGGGCTGGACAAGCCCCTGTTCATGCCCGGGGAAACCGTACCGGTGCTGCGCCTGGGGCGGGAGGATTCCACCCCCCTGGCAGCCCAGTTCCCTATCGACGAACTGCGGGACCACAGCGGGGCCATCGGGACGATAACGGGTGTCCCCGATCAGGTGGATGACATTCTGCGGCGGGGCCGGCTTTTTTACTACTTCGACGGCCGCCTTATCCCCTCCCTGGGGCCGGCCTCCCTGCTGGCTGCCGGGGAAATGCCCCAGGACCTGGACTACGAAAACGGCCGGCTCCGCTGGGGGGACAGCCTCCTGCCCGTGGATCAAAAGGGGAATCTGATCCTCCGCTTCCGGGGGGATCTGAACCGTTATGCCCCCTACGATATTGGTGAAATTCTGGAGAGCGCCGAACTCTACCACGCGGGGGAAGCTCCCCTGCTGCCCCCGGAAGATTTCAAGGACAAGTATGTGTTCTTCGGCCTCTATGCCCCGGGGCTTTTTGATATTTTTAGCACCCCTATCTCCTCGGTGTACCCCGGGGTGGGGATGCATGTTACACTGATGGATAACCTGCTTTCCGGGGACTTTATCCGGGAAAGCCCCCTCCCTCTGAATCTGGCCATCCTCTTTGCCGCAGCCCTGCTCATTACGCTGCTCTCTCTGTTTCCCGGCCGTATTTCCGTGTCCCTGGGGGCAGCCCTTGTCATACTGCTGGCGATCATCGGGGCGGGTATCGCCGCCTACCATTTCGGCAGCCTCTGGCTCCCCATGGCGGCCCCCATCATCACCGTGATTCTGGCCTTCCTGACTTCCACGATCTACAACTACGCTACCGAAGGCAGTCAAAAACGTTTTATCAAATCTGCCTTTTCCCGCTACCTTTCCCCCAAGGTCATTGAGCAGATCATCGCCGATCCGTCCCAGCTTAACCTGGGGGGCGAAAAACGGGAAATGACCGCCATCTTTACGGATATCCGCAGTTTTTCTACGATCTCGGAGGCTTTGGGAGATCCGGGCAAACTGGTGGAACTGCTCAATTTTTACCTTACCCGGATGAGCGATATTGTGCTGAAGAACGGAGGAACCATCGACAAATATGAAGGGGACGCGATTATCGCCTTCTTCGGCGCCCCGGTACACATGGAAGAACACGCGCTCCTGGCCTGCCGATCCGCAGTAATGATGCACAAGGCGGAACAGGAGATAAACCGGGACGTGATTGAACAGGGGCTTATTACCCAGACGGTGATGGACGCCCTGGTCCGCAAGGGAATTCTGAAAAATCCCCAGGACCCCAGCCCCCTGTTCACGCGGCTGGGGATCAACACCGGGGATATGGTGGTAGGTAATATGGGGACCCCCAACAAGATGGACTACACCATCATGGGGGATGCGGTAAATCTGGCGGCCCGGCTGGAGGGGATCAACAAACAGTACAACACAGGGGGTATCCTGATAAGTGAATACACCAGGGCAAAACTGGATGATGAATTTGTCCTGCGGCCCCTCAGCAGGGTCCGGGTGGTGGGGAAAAACATCCCCATCCGGCTTTACGAACTGCTGGATATCCGGGCGGGAGCTCCGCCGGAACTGGCAGCCATGACGGTCGCCTGGGACAACGCCATGAACAACTACGAAAACCGTAACTTCGCAGCGGCAGGAAATGTTTTTAAGTCCATTTGCAAGCAGAATCCCCGGGATCTGGTTGCCAGGCTTTACCTTGAACGCTGTGTTAAATACCATGGATCGCCGCCGCCGGAGGATACCTGGGAGGGCGGAGTGGATAATTTGACCGAAAAATAAATTTGAGGAGGTTTACCTTGAAAAAATTAGCAATTTTACTGTGTATGGCGGTGGTTCTTGCTTCCGCCGCGGCAGCCCAGTTGAGAAACGGGCAGACGGTATATGTTACCGCAAGGTCCCTGGCCCTGAAATCGGGGACCGGATTCTTCGCCAGAAGCGTAGGGACCCTGAATTACGGCGATGAAGTAACGGTACTCCAGATTAGCGGGAAATGGGCGGAGGTACGCTACAGCGGATCCAGAACCATGTCCGGCTGGGTTGCCCATACCAACCTGACAACAAAACGAATCGTCGCCACAGGGGGGACCGGATCGGCCTCGTCCCGGGAAGTAGCTATGGCCGGGAAGGGTTTTACCGAAGAAGTGGAAGACGTCTACCGGGAAACCAGCAGTGCGGATTTCAGCGCAGTCGATGCGGTAGAGGCCATCAGGATCTCCGATGATGATCTGTTAATCTTTGTTACCGAAGGCCGCCTTTCCATGGGGGATGAATAAATATGAATACACAAAAGTCCTGCCGGTCCGGCGGTATTGCCCGCGTCGGGGCCGCAGTGCTTCTCGTCTCCCTGGGGTTTTTATTCGGGTCCTGTAAAACGATGGCCGATGTTGTCGGAATGGGGGCCCAAATCGCCGGCGCTTTGGGGGTCATTGATACGGAAACGGCGGGGGCCATCAGCCGATCCAGCGAGGCCATCAGCCGGGCGGCGGAGGAGATTACCCCGGAACAGGAATACTACATCGGCCGCGCCGTGGGGGCCAACCTTTTGAGCCGTTACAGAATTTGGAATGGCAATGCCGTGCTTACCAGGTACCTGAACGAAATATGCAACGCCATTGTTATCAATTCCCCTCGCCCGGAAATATTCAACGGCTACCACCTGGCAATCCTGGACAGCACGGAGATCAACGCCTTTGCCACATCCGGGGGGCATATCTTTATTACCCGCGGCCTTATTGCCTGCGCCGATTCCGAAGATACCCTGGCGGCGATTATCGCCCACGAGATCGGTCATATTCAATTGCAGCATGGTATAAAGGCAATCAAGAACAGCCGGATTACCCAGGCCATCATGATAACCGGAACATCGGCGGCAAGGACCCTGGGAAATGATGATCTCAAAGAGCTTGCCAGTGTGATGGACGAATCGGTAAACGAGATCCTCAGTACCCTGCTGGAAAAAGGCTATTCCCGGGACCAGGAATACGATGCGGATACCGCCGCCATGAGTCTGATGGCCGCCGCCGGTTACGATCCCTCCAGCCTTATTTCCAT
Source organism: Treponema sp. (assembly GCA_031263435.1). Next base: position 4,493 of record JAISFT010000029.1, read on the forward strand.
GCTCCGGCAACTGGACAGGAATCTGGGGAGCAGCGGCGGCGGTCTGGCCAAGACTCACCCCAGCCCGGCGCAACGGATAGAGAATGCCCAGGAAACGGCGCTCAAATTCAAGGTACCCGATACCCGATCCTACCGCACCACCCGGTACGGGCAGTTCGGCATCTAGCAAGACAATCCCCCGCGTCCGCAGCCTGCGTTTTGATAAGGAACTGTGCTTACGGGGACGGGGGGGTACTTTTAGATCTGCGGCGGACCGGCGCTTTGCGTGTGTTCGCAGGGCCGGGTTCCGCAGAAATCTCCGGCGCCGCATCCTTTAGCCCGGCCCCGGAATCCGCCGAGTCCACCGGCTGGGCCGGAATTGCCTGCTTTTGTACCACCCTGCCACGCGGGCGCGGGGAAGAAATTTTGACGGGGAATGGATCTTCATACGGCATGTTGATCCGGAACTGGGGGGCCGTCATATCAATGCCCGCAGCCCGAAAACCTTCCTGTATATGCTGGTACAGTTCCGAGTATATCCGGGGCACCCTGTCTATTTCCTTGGAATAACAGTTTACCTGATAATTGGCGTAAAAATCGTTCAGGGCGGTTTGCAGTACAAAGGGCTTGGGATTCTTCAAAATATGCGAGGTAGACAGGGCGGCGTTAATCAGAATTTCCTGTACGGTTTGCCAGGGGGTCCCGTAACCAAAGGTAACGGTAGCGTACAGGACAAGCCCTTCCTCGTCTTCATCGGAAGAAGTATGGTAATTTACAACGCTGGAATTCAGGATCATCAAATTGGGAAAGGTAACATATTCGTTCTTGTGGGTCTTCAGGCGGATCACCATAAGGGTTTTTTCCACTACAAAGCCCGTTACATCGTTGATCTTGATCCGGTCCCCGATTTTGAAGGGACGCATGTAGGTAATGACCAGTCCCGCCACCAGGTTTCCAATGGCGCTGCTTGATCCCAGGGAAAAAATAACACCCACCAGTACCGAAACCCCCTGAAATATCCGGGAATCCGATCCGGGCAGATAGGGGTAGATAATTGCCACGGTAAAGGCGTAGAGCAGTACCCGCAGAATATTAAACGTGGGATTTGCCCAGTCGGCATAAAATCCGGGGATCACCAGCTTTTCTCTTTCAATCTGAATCGCAAAAAATTTAAGGGCCCGCAGCACATAACGGGTAACAACAATAATAACCGCAATGGTGATCAAATTCGGAATATAGGCAATGGTCCCGAATACGATGTTCTTAAAGGGATTAAAAATATAACCAAACAAGGTGACGGCCAGGTCCCGGGTACCGGGAAAAAGGGCAAACACAACGGGTATGGTAAACACGAGCAGGAAAACAGTAAAAATATATTTGACGATCTTGATACCAAAAACAATAAGGCCGATGATCTGTTTAGTGCTGAGAATCCTGAGCTTCTTGATGGTAAGGGGCTTGATCCGCTCCCCAAAATATCCAACTGTTTTCCGGGTAATAAATTTAAAAAAGTGGCGCCAGAAAACCCAGATAATCAGGGCCTGGACGGCAATAATCCCCAGGGCAATACCCATCCGCCCCGCATAGTTCCACAGGGTTTCTCCGGGGGCAATCGTCTGCTCCAATTCACCGGCAAGTTCTTCGGCTGAATCAATAACCGCTTCTACCCCGGTTATGGGAGCCGGCCCTGCGGCGACCGGCTCCCCCTCCCCTTCCGGGGCAAAAATCCCGCTTTCCGCGGAGGGGGAACCGGCGGCGGATTCTTCCCCGGAATCGGCGGTCTGCCCCCACAAAGGAAGCAGGCCCAGAGCAAAAAAAACCAAACATGCTGCCAGTGAAAAGCGTCTCATATAACCTCACCTCCTGATAATCAACCGGCATCATAATACGGCTAAAAACAGCTCGCAATAGCCCCCTCTAAAGCCGCAAGTTCAGGCTCGATAATGGCGATTGGATCTACCTGCCGCTGAAGCTGGGCAAGCCGGGGGGGAATTTCAATGTCCCGGCCGACAGCCCGGGACACCAGGGTTGCCTTTTTGGCCGGATGCCCTGTAGCCAGAATCACGGTATGCACATGACCGGCAAATTCCTGGGAAGCCGCCAGATCCTCGGCGGCAGCAAAGGCCACGGCGCTGTGGGGATCCAAAAGTATCCCGTATTCCCGGTAGACCTTGTTGATCGTAATAATGGTCCGCTCGTCCCCAATGGAAGCGGGGTATACTATGTTCCGCATTACCGCGGGGGATTCATCGTAAAAAGCCGCCAGCCGATCGTAATTGCTGGGGAAACTTACATCCAGGGAAGGGGAATTGGAACGCACCACAGGCCGGGGAACAAAGCGTCTGCCCCGGATAAAATCGCCAAAGGCATTGTTGACATTCATGGCCGCAATATAGCCGTTGACGGGCATGCCGAATTTCCAAGCGTAGAGCCCGGCGATAAGATTCCCAAAGTTGCCGCAGGGCACGCTAAAAACCAGATCCCCCTGCAGGGAATCCTTGATCTTTACAAAGGCGTAAAAATAATAAAAACACTGGGGCAGGAGGCGCCCCAGGTTGATGGCATTGGCGCTGGTAACTCCGTAACGCCCGGCAAAGGGCCGGTCGTTGATAGCCTCCACAATGAGCCGCTGGCAGTCGTCAAAGGTCCCGGTTACCTGAATGGGGATAATATTCCCCCCATTGGATACAAAGGTCGAACTGTCCAGACCCCGGATAGGCCCGGAGGGATACAGAATGACCGAAGTAATCCCCTGCCGGCCCCGGAAGGCATGGGCCAGGCTAACCCCCATGTTTCCCCGGCTGGCGGAGAGGATCATCGCGGGCCCGGAATTTTTGAGAAATTCCTCCAGTACCGCCGCCAGGAAGGCAATGCCAAAATCCTTAAATACCCCCGTGGGACCGTGGTACAGGGTGAGCAGGGAAATGTTATCAGTCAGTTGTTTTAGTTCAGGTTCAAAGTCAAAGGCGCTTTCTACCACCCGGTTGGCGGAAAAGGGGTTAAGCTCTCCCTGCAACAGGGCAGGGGCCATTGTAGTAACTAATTCAGGATAAGTGGTCTTTGCGTCCATGTGAAGAAAAAATTGACGCATATCCACCGCTTGAGCAGGCACATAGAGTCCCCCATCCGGGGGCAGGCAGCGTAAAACCGCATCCTTAAAAGAAACCAGCGGGTCCTGGGATCGGGTTGACCGGAATTGCATTTATCGTCCTTCGCTTGTAAATTCATGACACGTACCGTTATTCTAGTGGGGAAGGGAGTGATCTTCAAGGTCGAATGTTTAAGGTAAATAAAACCCTGTTATTTGCCGATACTGAAGGGATCTATTGCCATTTGTCAGTTTTTGGCGCTCGGTGAAGGAATATCAATGATGAAGCGGCCGGTTATTGTAATATTGTGTACGATTATGCTTACGGGGCTGTGTGCTGCTCAAAGCCAGTTTCGCAATTTCCATCAGGAAGGGCCCGCATCACACGACATCACGACGGATCAACTTACCGCAAGCCACCCAAGTCTGCCCCTGGGAACCCAGGTACGGGTTACCAACCCCCGCAACGGCAAGCAGGTTAACGTACAGATAACGGGCCGGATACCGGCAACGGAAGGCCGTATTGTGGACCTTTCCACAGGTGCGGCCGCAGCGCTGGAACTGTCCGGCAGTGGGCGTTCCCCGGTAGTCCTGGAACTCGTATCCGAGCGGAGACCCCGGACACCGGAGCTGGAGCCTGAACCTGAACCTGAACCTGAACCGGAACCTGAACCGGAACCGGAACCTGAGCCCGAACCGGAACCTGAACCTGAACCCGAGCCTGAACCCGAGCCGGAGCCAGAACCCGAGCCGGAGCCAGAACCCGAACCGGAGCCAGAACCCGAACCTGAACCCGCTACTGAAGAAGCGCCCTTGCTGCCGCCCCATGAGGATCCCTCCCGGGAACCGGTTCCGGAAGAACCTGTCCCGGAAGAGCCCGCTCCCCAGGAGCCTCCACCGGAAACTGAATATGTTCCCGGTCCGGACCCCCAGGCCCCATCGGTAAGCACGGATGATTCTAAAACTCAGACCACGGCTCCGGTGGCGGCCCAGTCGCCAAATATCACCATCTACAACGTCATGGGATCGCCGGGCTCCTTTGCCACCGATTCGGCGCCGGTGAGTGTTACAGGAGGCGGCCAGACCCCCATCACCGCCACGGCTCCGGCATCCGGAGTGGG
>JAISFT010000276.1 GCA_031263435.1 Treponema sp.
TATACAGCCCTCCTTATGCCAATGATTCGCCATAGTATTCGGCGTTACGGTGATTCCTCTTTGATCAGTTGGGAAAAATAGGGAATTACCTCCGGTACTACTACATGACCGGATTGAAAACATCATAGGGGTCCTCCCCTATCCGGCGGTGCTGAACGGCTTCCAAAATATGGACGGTTGTGATGAGATCGCTCCCTTCCAGGTCGGCAATGGTCCGTCCCACCCGGAGTATGCCGTGAAACGCGCGGCCCGAAAAGTTCAATTTTTCCAGGGCTAAATGAAAAGCCCTTTGGGCTTCCCCGGTCAACGCGCAGTGTTGTTCCGTCATCCCCGTGGTCATCCGGGCATTACGGCGTATACCTGTTCCTTTGAAACGTTCCTGCTGGACAGCCACCGCCCGGTTGACCCGCCGTCTTACAACTTCGCTGGGTTCCTCCTGTTTCCCGGAAAGTTCCTCCGGCTCGGGGGGCATAACCGCTGTCCGCAGTTCTACCCGGTCCAACAGAGCCCCGGAAAATTTCCGCCAATACCGGTATATCTCTTCAGGGGTACAGAAGCAGCCTGAATAGGGTGGCGGCGTACCCGGCAGGCTGTCCTCCGGTTCCGCCGTCCGGGAACGAGCGCCGAGTCTGCCGCAGGGACACGCATTGGCTGCCAGAACCAACTGAAAATCCGCCGGCAGCAGGACCGGCCCTTCCGCCCGGGAAATGGTTATTACCCGGTCCTCCAGGGGTTCACGCAGCGCCTGGAGGACATTGGTCCTGAATTCCGGGGCCTCATCCAGAAACAGAACCCCAAAATTGGCCAGGCTTATCTCCCCTGGACGTATGGTTTTACCGCCTCCAAGGATACCCTCGGCGCTGGCGGAATGATGGGGTGAACGGAAGGGCGGGTGGGTGATAAGGCCCCCCTCGGATGAAAACGGGTTTTTCCCAAGCTGACCGGCAAGGCTGTGCAGACAAGTTACCTCCACCGCTTCCCAGGTTTCCAGGGAGGCCATGATTGATGGCATACGCCGGGCGAGCATGGTCTTCCCCGCACCGGGCGGACCGAATACCAACAAGTTGTGCCCCCCTGCGGCGGCGATTTCCAGGGCCCGCTTGTACCGGCCCTGCCCCCTCACCTCGGCGAAGTCCCCGAAAAACGCCGCCGGTGAAGCCGAGGGAGATGCGGCCGCGGCTGCCGGGACATGGGCGGGGAACGCGCCGGTTTCAGAGAGGCTCATAAAAGCACGGGCCGCTTCGCTTAATGTCGCGGCCGCGGCATAGCGGCCTTCCGAAAGGATGGCGGCTTCCCGGGCGTTTTCCGCCGGAACGATGAAGTCTCGTATCCCCGCGCGAAGCCCTGCCGCGGTCGCGGCGAGCACCCCCCGAACCGGCCTGAGCCTGCCGGAAAGCTCCAGTTCCCCAAGGATCATCACATTCACCGGGGGAGCGGGGGCCTCCGTTTCGGCCGCGTCACCGCCTGCCGGAACGGGGATGATCCCGGCGGCGGCCATGACCGCCAGGGCGATGGGCAGGTCCAGGGAAGCCTCCTCTTTTCGTACCCCGGCAGGTGCCAGGTTGATGAGTATCCGATCCAGCGGAAAGACATACCCCGAATTCCGGAAAGCCGCCCGGACCCGTTCACGGGCTTCCCGCACCGCCCCTTCCGCGAGCCCGGTGATGTCTACCCCGGGGATTCCCCGCCGTATATCCGCCTCAACCCGGATAATGATCCCGTCGGCGCCGTAAGGCGCATAGGCCATCACATACATACTGTCACCTCAATGACATATATGGTGCGATGCCGTACGCTGCTTTAACCGGATGAAGAAAAAGTCAAAAAATTATTGCTAAGTGAGGCTGTTCCGGACCCCCCTCCTTAACTGATTGGATTGGGTTTTGGCACAGTCTCAAGTATCACATTTCCGGGTAAACGATATACGCTAAAGTTCGAGTCAAAACTGATAATGGAGTTCAGCCGCTTCTTTTGCGCTACAGTCATCAGGGTCGCGTCGGCAAAATCCATGGATACATTACGGTACTGTTTGATCAAAGCGACGATTTGGGGGATATCATCCTGGCCTATCTCCTCAATAACAACCCCTTTAGACATTACCCATTCAAAAAACGCTATCCGGGCGTTTACATTAAAATCCAGCATATGAGAAACTTCCGTCAATACCGCCTGAGTAGTCACAAATTGATAAGGCCGATCTTTAATAAATTCCACAATCCTTCGATGATAGTGATCGTCCCGGTCAAAAAGGGCGATTAAGGGCCCGGCGTCAATAAGAATGGTTTCCAGCATGATTTTTCTCCTTAAGCCGTTCTTTGTAGCTTGTCGATAAGGTACCGTCTCCGCTGCCGTATTGGCCAAAATAGGGTTCCCCTGCCTCCCAAGCGGTTTTTTCCGGGACTCCTTTATAGAAGTATTGAGCCAACGCTTCTTTGACAAAATATGTTTTGGGCTTGTGCTGCGCCCTGGAAGCCGCCTCAAGTAACTGTTCGAGATCCTTGGGCAAACGTACGCTTGTCATAGCATCCTCCTGTATTACAGAGCGTAATACAGGAGGACAGGAAAAGTCAAATGGTATCTTGTAACGGGGACTGCGAGGCCCGCCTACAGGTTGGGCGCCTCTATGGTATCGCCGGCTCGCCCATGGGTGTATGGAAGCTCATGGACAATCCGTGTAACGGTCTATGGGCCTTGGCGTGGTTCCGGCGGACAGTTGACCGGATAGTGAAAATAGCGCATGTTTTACGTAAGGATAAAGAAGAAATGAACGTTTTGTCGCCGTATATTGTTATAGACAGCAATATTCGCTTTGGGAAACCCTGTATAAAAGGAACCCGTATAACCGTCGCCGATATTCTCGGCTGGCTGGCCGCCGGAATGACCATTGAGGAAATTATAGAAGATTACCCTGAATTGCAGGAGGTTCATATCCGGGCCGCCCTTATGTTTGCCGCCGAACGGGAT
>JAISFT010000105.1 GCA_031263435.1 Treponema sp.
CCATCAACAAAGAAGTGTCCCTGGACAGCGTATGCGCCATACTGGGCCGCGCCCGGAAGAACGGGTGGCGGGGGGCAAAGTTTTATTTCATGATCGGCCTTCCCGCCGGGACCGCCGCCCATCCGGATGAAGATTTACCTGAAGCACAATCTATCGTCTCGTTTGTTCAGGAAGCGGCCCGCAGAACCGGCATCCACTTTAATGTCAATGTCGGAGTATTTGTACCCAAGCCCCATACGCCCTACCAGCGGCTGCCCCAGATCGGCATAGCAGAGGCAGAGGCTTCGTTGAACTATATCCGCAGCCGCCTCAGACCCTCCGGTCATAAGGTCGGCGTTTCCAATCCGGTCATGTCCATTGTCGAAGGTATCCTGAGCCGGGGAGACGAACGGTGCTCGGCCTTTATCGAAACAGCCTGGCGCAGGGGCTTCTGCCTTGAAGCCTGGCAGGATATGACAAAAAAAGAGGCCCTGCAGGAGATCCTTTTGGAATTTCAGGATCTGGTCCACCGTATCCTGATCGGTTGGAGAACGGAGGAGAACCTTCCCTGGGATCTTATCAGGAGCGGAACAAGCGAAAACTACCTTTCCCGGGAATATTCCCAATCCAGTGCCTGCGCTTTTACTTCACCCTGTATTGAAAATTGTACGCATCCCTGCGGCGTATGCGGCCCAGAAACCCGAATTGTCCGAAACGCCGCGGCCCCAATAAAAATCGGCGCCAATGGTGTAGAAAATGCAATACAAGATAAAGTAATTTCTTATCCCGAAAAAGAAGAGAACAAGATCGACGGGGCCGGAAATAACAATGCCGGAACCTGGCGGCTGCTTTTTTCGTTTGAGAAAAAGGACCGGGCGGTGTTTCATGCGCATCTGTCGGTACTGGAAGTGTTCTCCATGACTTTTGTCCGGGCGGATATTCCGGCCCTCTATTCGGAGGGTTTTAACCCGCTGCCGCGGCTTGAGATTGTGGCCCCCCTGTCCCTGGGCATTGCCTCCGACGCCGAAATGGCCGCCCTGGATACGGCCCGGTTTATCGAGCCCGCAGCCTTTATCGACCACATGAACCGGCATCTGCCCCCGGGCTTTGCCGTTACGGCGGCGGAAAATTATTATATCCCCCGGGGCCGGAAAAAATATTCCCTGTCTTCGCTGCTTTGGGGGTTTGGGTACATTAAGCCCGACGGTACCCGGATCATCATCCCCAGGGAAAAGGAAAAGGAATTCCGTGTATCCCTGGCAGATCCTGCCGGGGAAAGCCCTGCCAAAAATTCAGCGCTGTACCGGCTTAAAAGGTTTGCCGTGCTGGCCGGATATCCCCCCGGATTCTCCGTCCCGCAAACCGCAGGGTCCCCGGTCGCAGAGTTCTTGGGCGAATCCTATTTTGCCGTTTTTAGGCATCTTTATCCTGATTCTGTTCCAGTTGAATAGAGCCTTGTTCGACAACAAAATCGTAATATGTGTCTGTAAATTGGGAATCGGCACTATCCGGGCCATTCGGAAACAGCAAATAATAGTAGACAGAATATACATTATGAATAGCAATGGATACGGTAACTTTTGACTCGGGAGACTCCCGTACACCAACCAGAATCGGCTTCCCTGGCATCCCCCCACTCTCTTTCCCCGGCTTTTATTCGAATACTTGAACGGTAAACATTGATCGGGGGGAACCCTATGGCAGGCGGAAAATGCCGACAAAGGTGGGAATACTGAAAATGGGCGTGTAAGTCTGTTCGTTGAGGCCGGCGCTTACGATATACAACGAAGCATAGGCATAACGTACGGCGCCGGAACCGGCGGCGTTCACCACATCGGCGTTGACGGTTTGGCTGATATTGGAAGGATCGTTAAGCTGGGAAGTATTAAGAAAATACCGGTCAGGAAGCGGATTAAAGGTACCGCTGCCATTGGATCGCTGCAGTGTCGCAGTCCCCCCCGGGAAGTTGATATAAGGGGGAGGTGATGCCGAGATGGGAAATTCAATACGCAGATTACCGCCGCCGGTATCGAGTATGTCGTTGGATATGCTGCCGGAACCGGTTCTAAAAAACAGGGGCTGATAGCCTCTGCTGGACATGATGGAAGCGACGTTTACACTTATCGGTGTGGTGGTATTGGTATAGGAGGAAAGGTACTGATAATCCGCATTAAGGGTTGGATTGACGGCAGCCAGGGTGCCTATGTTCGCCATGGGCTCGTAGCTTATATATATCCGGTAATACAGGGCAAAATAGCTAAAATAAGATTGGCTGATGGAAGGAAGGTTTATGGAAGCCCACTGGTTGGTACTGGTGGTAATATTACCGGCCGGAACTTCGGGCAGGTAATAATACGATTCGATCCCGCACGAACACAAGAGCACTACCGGCAGAACGATTATCGGCAGAATCCGGGGGGAAGCCCCGGACCCGACCGGGAAATGCCTGCAGGACTTTTTTATCAAAAGCCTTCTCCTTCCAAACTAATAATACGGGATTGGGCAAGATTTCGCCAGATGGCATCGTTGGGCCAGGCGGCCCGCAGGGCCCGGTATGCCTCCAGAGCGGCTTCCCTGTTTCCGCGGGCTTCCTCCAGCCGGCCTATGGCAAACTGGGCCCGGGGAGCGGAGGGAAAAGAATCCGGCATGGCAAGACACTCGCCGTACAGGGCAATGGCTTCCGGGATTTTTCCCTGCGCCTCCGCGGCGGAAGCGGCGTTAAACAGGGCAACGGGGGCCAGGTAGCTTTTACCGGCCTTTTTCGCCGCCGCCTGCCACGCCTGTTCGGCCTCCGCCCATTCTTTCCGGTCGCCGTGGATACCGGCGATAAGGGCATAGGCCCGGCTGCCCGAATAACCGGGAGTTTTGGGGGCGAAGGCGGAAAGATCCGCCAGAAGGACGGCAATATCCTCCGCGGCAGATTCTTCGGCTATGGTAATGCGCAGCACATCGTAGCGCCGGTTAAAGTCCTCCACCCTGCTGATATTCCGTGCGGTAAGTCCATCGCGGATGGCAAGGACACCGATAAAGATCACGAGGATGGCAAGCACCGATCCCAGGGAAATAAAGATCTTCCGCCGGTTGTCGTGGATAAAAAATATAATCTTTTCCCCTGCGTTGTTTTCTCCATGATTATTTGTATTTGTTTCCGGCATATGCTACTCCTGCTTATGATTGATAATATCCAGTTCTTTAATGAGTCTGGAAAGGTAGGTTCGCTGAATATCCAGGGCCTTTGCAGTTTCCGTCTGGTTCCATTTATTTTCTTCCAATACCTTGCGGATAAATTGGGTTTTGAAGCTGTTGATTGCGTTTTTTAAATTCCGCTCCCCTCCCCTGGGTTCGGAAATTTCCATCCGGGCGTTGAGGAACAGATCCTCCCGCCGGATCTGCCGGTTCTTCCCTATCACGCAGGCCCGTTCTACGCAGTTTTCCAGCTCCCGGATATTTCCCGGCCAGGAATAGGAAAGAAGGGCCTCCATAGCATCATCGGAAAAACCTTCAAACTGTTTCTTGGTTTCCGCCATAAATTTTTTGAGGAAAAAGAAGGCCAGTTCGGGAATGTCATCCGGCCTTTGCCGCAGCGGGGGGATATACAGGGGAAGTACATTAAGGCGGTAATAAAGATCGCTCCTGAACGCGCCCTGCTTTACCTGGGCCTCGATATCCTTGTTGGTGGCCGCAAGGATCCGCACATTCACGGTAAGGGAAACATCGGAACCTACCTTTTCAAAGGTCCGTTCCTGGATGACCCGCAGCAGTTTGGCCTGCAGGGCCAGGGGAATATCGGCAATTTCATCGAGAAAAATAGTGCCCCCGTCGGCCATTTCAAAACGCCCCTGCCGGTTTGCGATAGCATTGGTAAAGGCGCCCTTTACATGGCCGAAAAGCTCACTTTCCAAAAGCCCTTCCGGTATGGCGGCGCAGTTAACCCGGATAAAGGGAGCGTTGCTGCGGGGACTGCGCAGGTGTATCTGCTCGGCAAAGAGCTCCTTCCCTACCCCGCTTTCCCCCAGAATCAGAACCGAAGAATCGGTCTTCGCCACCCGGTCGATAATCTCCAGCTTCTCCAGAATCGCCGTGCTTTTGGCGATTAAGACATGGTAAGCCCCGCCGGTTTTAAGCTGGTCCCGCAGAAGCTGTATCTCGCTGCGGGCCTGTTCAATATTCCGCGCATTGGTAATGGCCATAGCGGCCTGGGTAGCGAATATTTCCACCCATTCCACATCATCTTCCCCAAAAGGTTTGCCGTCCCCCTTGTTGAGTATCTCGATTACCCCGATGCACTCGTCTTTAAGCCGCATGGGAACGGCGATCATATTAGTCAGGGGAAAGTTGATCTCCCGGGAGATGCGCCGCTGGTGCCGCTTGTCATTGTCAACATCATTGACAACCAGAGTCTTGTTATGCTGAACCACCCAGCCGGCAATTCCTTCTCCGGCCTTCAGGGTATACTGTTTAAGGTCCTGCCCCTTAATCCCCAGGGCTGTTTCAAAATAGAGTTCCTGTTTTTCCCGGTCAAGCAAAAGAATACTGGAAGCCTCCCCTCCGCAGAAACGGGTAACAGACTCAAGAATATGGGATAAAAGGGCATGGATGTCAGAATAATTCGAATTGATGAGATTACTGGTCTCAATCAGGGTGTTGAATTTCTGGACATCAATCGTTGACAGCATGCAGTGCAGTCTTTTATTCGGACCCTTTTGATTTCAGGGCATCTCCCAGGGTAAAGGTGGAATCGTCCGATTCCTCCGCTGCCATATAACGGGAAATTTCGTCCCTCTGGACTTTTTTCTGATAGTCCCGGATAGAGAATGCAACCTTTTGTTTGCCCGGCTGTACTTCCAGAACTACCGCCTTTATCTTGTCCCCCGTGTGGTATTTTTTCAGGGCCTCATCGGGATTATCATCCCGGTTTTCGGAAAGGTTGGATTTGTGGATCAGTCCTTCTATGCCGCCGGGAACCTTTACAAAGACACCAAAATCGGTAATAGAAGAAATTTCCCCTTCCACCATGGAACCGGGCTGATAGGCCTCCGCAAAACTCTGCCAGGGATCCTCGGTCAACTGCTTGATGCCCAGGCGGATATTGCGGTTCTCCTTATCCACACCAATAACCATGATCTCGATTTCCTGCCCCGTCTGCAGTTCACTGCCGGGGTGCTTAATCTTGCGGGTCCAGGAGATATCATCCCCATGAAGAAACCCGTCGATGCCCTCCTCCAGTTCGACAAAGGCCCCCGCATTGGTAATTTTAACCACCTTGCGGGTAAGACGGGTACCCACGGGGTACTTTTCTTCAATGTCGTTCCAGGGATTGGCGGTAACTTGTTTAAGGCCCAGAGAAACCCTGCCCGCCTGTATATCGTAACCGAGGATCATACATTCCACCTCGTCCCCGATGTGGAGGAGATCCTCGGATTTTTGAATTTTCTTGACCCAGGAAAATTCGGAAATATGGGCAAGTCCCTCAATCCCCTCTTCCAGTTCGATAAACGCCCCGAAATCGGTAAGCTTGGTTACCTTCCCCTTGACCACATCGTTGACGCGGTACTTTTCCTCAAAACGAACCCAGGGATCGTCGGTAAAATGTTTAAGGGAAAGGTTGATCCGCTTTTCCGCCGGATCGATGCGGATCACCTTAAGGTGAATTTCCTGGCCCTTCTTTACAAAATCCTTGGGACGGGTTACATGGCCCCAGCTCATATCGTTAATGTGCAGCAGACCGTCGAATCCGCCGAGATCGATAAAGGCCCCGAAGGATGTAAAGCTCTTTACTACACCGTTCACATCGGCGCCGATTTGGGTGTTTTCGAAAAATTCATTCCGCTTGCGGTCAATTTCTTCTTCCAGCCACTTGCGGCGGTTTACCACAATATTTACCTTGCCGTCCGAGTAGAGCCGTTCCACATAAAAACTGGTCTTCATCCCCAGAAGTTTTTCCGGTTTGTCAACCTTCTGGGCGTCGGACTGGCTGATGGGAAGGAAGGCATGAACGGAATCTCCCAGGTTTACATCGAAACCGCCCTTGACGGGTTTTTCGATGATTCCCTCCACGGCGCTGTGATCCTGGAAGGCCTGGCGAAGGTTCTTCCAGAAAATTTTGACATCCGCCTTTTGTTTGGAGACAATAACCTCTCCGTGGCGGTTTTCTTTTGCCACCAGGATTACCGATACCGTCTCCCCGGCCTTGGGAATTTCGGTAAATTCGGAGATTGGAATTTTGCCCTCTGACTTGTAGCCAACATCCACGAACACCTGGTCTTCCGTCACCTGAATGACAACACCGTCAACAAGTTGTCCTTCTTCCAGTTGTTCAAGGGATTTAAGGTATTCTTCCTGTAATTGTGTCTGAATGTTCCCGGAGGCGCCCACGGCGTTCCCTTCCGGTCCATTCTGCGGGTTAGTATCCGCCTCCACTTCCATCTGGGCCATGTCCGATCCTTCAATCTTTATTTTCGCCTTTAATGTGGCATAAACTTGTTCAATGGTCAAGTCCGAAGTATCCAAATAAGCTGCTCCGGGGGCGATTTTAAGGCTGCCTTCCGTCTTGTGGCGATCGATTTCGTCCCGTTCCAGAATGGTTTTAAGAATTTCCTGCTGCTCAAGACGGGAGGTCCCCTGTTCGAAACGACGCCGGGCCCGGGATTCCGGCGAAGCGTCCAGGTAAAAGCGGTACGGCGTGTCAGGGAAAACCACGGTGGTCATATCCCGGCCCTCCACCACCACATCCATATCCCGGGCGATTTCACGAACAAGATTGTTGACAAGGTGCCGGATGGGTACGATGGCGGAAAAAGGAGCGGTATAGGTGTCGATCTCGTCCGTATGGAGGCTGTCCGTCACATCCTCCCCCTCCAGAAGAACCCGGCCGCCGGGAAGATACCTGATACGGGCGGCCCGGGCGCGGGCAAGGGCCGCATCTTCCTGGTCAGGATGGATACCCTGCCGCAGGCAGTCCAGGGCAAGGGCCCGGTATAGATTCCCCGAATTGATATAGACAAACCCGGTTTCTTTTCCGGGCAGCCGCAGCCGTTCTGCCAAGAGCTGTGCAATCGTACTTTTTCCTGAGCCCGCAGGACCGTCTATCGCGATGACCACGTTAGCTTCCTCCCCCAAGGACTTCAATTTCGGCTCCCCGGAGGGGCCGGGAGAGCCCCTCCCCCAGATCTGCCAACAGGACCGGACCAATGCGGATCCGGTGGATCCGCCGGGGATGGAGGTGGAAATTGGAAAACACCCGCCGGATTTCCCGGTTTTTCCCCTCCACCAGACATATTTTCAGGGTCCCGCGCCCCAATCTCTCAATTTTCCGGGCCCGGTACTGTTCCCCGTCGATAACCAAACCCCGGGCAAAGGCCTCTACAACCTGGTCCGGTACGGAACCCGCGGCTTCCACCAGGTATTCTTTTTCAATCCCCGATGAAGGATGGGTTACCCTGGCGGCAAAATCCCCATCGTTGGTGAAGAGGATAAGGCCGGAAGAAAGAAAATCCAGGCGCCCCACATTGTAAAGCCGTTCCCGAATGTCCCGGGGCAGCAATTCCCGGGCCAGGGGGCGGCCCTGGGGATCGGAAGAACTGCAAATATAGCCAGCCGGCTTATGAAGGGCAAGGTACCACAACTGCGTTTCCGGCCTGACCGGACGACCGTCCAGGAGGACCTCATCGCCGGCCCGGACCTTTTCCCCCGGAACCGTAACCACCTTGCCGTTTATCTGTACCCGGCCCTCGGCAATCATCTTTTCCGCCCCCCGCCGGGAGGCCAGACCCGCATGGGCCAGGTAGACCTGGAGCCTTAACCGGGGATCCTGCGGATCGTCGGGCCGGGAAGTTTCATTCGTCCCCTTGAAGATCAAACCGATCGGCCTCCCGCTCATCCAGTTTGGGGAGATCGGCTATACTGTTCAGCCGGAAAAACCGCAGGAAATCGGCGGTAGTACCGTATTGAACCGGCTTTCCGGGGACGTCCTTTTTCCCCATTTCCTTGATAAACTGTTTCTCCAGCAAAAGACGGATCATCGTATCTGCCTGAACCCCCCGGATATCTTCCACCTCGCTGCGGGTGATGGGCTGGGAATAGGCAATAATCGAAAGGGTCTCCATGGCGGCCCGGGAAAGCCGGGACTCGTTCCGCTTTCCGTAACGTTCCCGCAGATTCTCCCAGTACTCCCGCTTGGGCGAAAGGCTGATTCCTCCGCCGATATGGGAAAGTTCTATCCCCGAGGCAGGATGGGTGTACTTTTCCGCCAAATGACCCAGGGCCGCCTCCACCTTTTCCCGGGGAAGACCGGAAATACGGGCCAGGGCCCCCTCGTCCAGCGCATCGGATTCCAGGTAGAGGATAGCTTCCAACAGGGCCGCTTCCTTATCCAAGGGCCCCCTCCCTGATGCGGATCATGATGTCCCCAAACATACGGTTCTGGAAAATCAGGATCATCCGTGTCTTAACCGTTTCCAGTATGGCAAGGAAGGCGCAGATCTTATCCGTTACCGAACCCTGGCGGACAATAAGTTCCGTAAAGTAACACTTTCCGTTCTTTTCCAGCCGCTCCATCATAAGGGCAATCTTTTCGTTTACCGTAATTTCTTCGTACAGATCGATGATCCGCTCCCCCGGCAGCCTGTTTTCCATAAGGGCCGAAAAGGTTTTAAGGAGATCCCAGACATCCAACTGCTCCCAGAGACCCTCGTCATTGAAGGGCAGATCCCGCTGCAGCCGTTTCCGTTCCATGATCCACTCGACCTCCCGTTCCTTTTCTTCCATGAGGCCGGACAACTTTTTGAATTTCTGGTATTCGATGAGCCGGTCCACCAGTTCCTGCCGGAGGTCGGTTTCTTCATCGTTCAGATCCCCCTCCGGGGGGAGCAGGGTACGGGATTTGATGCAAAGCAGGGTCGCCGCCATCGCGTGGAATTCGGTTACATCCTCCAGATCCAGTTCCTCTACAAAGCTGATATACTCCAGGTACTGCTCGGTTATCTGGGCGATGGGAATATCGTAAATATTGACCTCGTTTTTCTTGATAAGGAAAAGAAGCAAATCGAGGGGGCCTTCAAATTCATCAAGCTTAAAACTGCGGCCCGGAGCTTTGAGGGTGGTTTCCATGGAGAAGTATAGTATACCGTTCTCCGAAGGCCGGGTAAAGTGCTTGGTGCCTGGCACCATTTAGAAGGGGGGGCCCGC
Source organism: Treponema sp. (assembly GCA_031263435.1). The sequence continues at coordinate 9,166 of JAISFT010000105.1, forward strand.
TACCACGGACAATCCGCCCGTAGCCGGGTCAAAGACGCCTAACAGTTCTGTTAGGCGTCTTTGACCTTGCCTCCGATCCGGCCCCCCCTCCGGCCCAGCCTCCTCACCCCGCAGCCCGGAGGTCCGCGGGGTTGCGGGGTCTTAGCCTACCCCCCATCTCAATCTCTTTCCCCCTCCCGGACCAAACGCAGTTTATCTGTTCAGAATAGCTTGACTATTATACGCTACTCATGTATAGTGGTTATGGAAGTTAACCATGATGACGGCAGCAGAGGCCGCTGCGGCGGCCAAGGACCTGACATTCGAGAAAGTCTGGACGATGTTCCAGGAGACTGACCGGCAAATTCAGGAACTGTCCCGGGAAGCCGACCGGAGGCAGGTGGAGCTGAACCGCCTGCAGGCGGAAACATCACAGCACATCAAAGAACTGTCAAAGAATATCGGCGGGGTCAACAATGCCTTCGGCAGATGGGCCGAGGAGATGATCTCCGCAAAACTCTGGGAAAAATTCAATGCCATCGGCTACACCTTTACCTGCGGCGGCCCTATCCAGTT
>JAISFT010000108.1 GCA_031263435.1 Treponema sp.
GTAGAGTTTTTTCCCCTTGCAGATCCCCAATTCCACCTTTACGCGGCTGGTTTTGAAGTAAAACGAAAGGGGAACCAGGGTATAGCCCCGTTCTTCCACCTTCCGGCGCAGCCGTTTTATTTCGTCCCGGTGGAGGAGGAGGCGCTTCTTGCGGTCAGGGTCGTGGTTAAAGATCGACGAAAACGGATTTTCCGCTACCCGAAGGGAGCGGAGCCAGATCTGGTTCCCCTCGATCTCCGCCCAGGCATCGGGAAAGGAGATCTTTCCGTCCCGGAAGGACTTTACCTCCGATCCCTGGAGTTCGATACCACATTCCAGGCTGTCCTCCACGGTATAATCATGGCGGGCCCGGCGGTTTACGGCGATGATCTTGGTCCCGCTCATGGGAGATCCCGGGGAACAAGGAAGGGCCGGAAGCCCGCAAAGGGGGAACAGAGGTCGGGGGGAAGGGAACCCCGGGAATCGGGGCGGCGGACGCCCCGGAGCAGCCGTTCCGGTGAGGAAAGGGCCTCGACGGCCCGGAGCTCCGCGGGGAACGAGGGGAGCGGCACATAGGGATCGGCGCACCATTCCCAGAATGTTGAGGAACCGGGTAGGGCAGAGGCCGTCCCGGCAGAACTCATCCCCGCGGCAAAGCAGGCGTCCCATTCATCTTCCCGGGGGAGCCGGAATTCCCAGTCCCCGGCATCCGGGGGGAGCTGTGTGGTAAGCCACCGGCAAAAAGCATCGGCGGCATACCAGGAAACCCCGGTCTGCAGCGCGGCCGGGCCTCCGGCCCCCAATCCGCCGGTTTCCAGATAGTCTCCGTTTACCAGCTTCTGTTCCCGCAGGTTTTCAAGATTCTCCGCCTTCCATTCGGGCCGGGCCTCCAGAAAAGCTTCCCAGGCCCCGGCAGTGACGGGATCTTCGGCGTAGTAGAAGGCCGGCGCCGCGGAGTCCCGGCCGGCCGGCGGGGACGACAAAAACCCCGCGGGGAGGAAGCGGATCCCCGCAACTTCCCGCGCCGCGGCCCCCGGGGATCTTGCCGGGAGGGAGGGGTCCCCGGTGCCGGGGGATTCGTCCCGCCCCTGCTTTGCCCAGGCGGAATCCCGGACCAGCGCCGCGGATTCGGAGGGAAGAACCCCCTCCAGCCAGGCCGCAGCCCCGGGGCCGGAGGAAAGCCAGGAAACAATATCCGCGGCGGAGCGGCTCAGACTCAGGGCCGAAGGGGCAAGCCCCCCGTTGTCCAGCAGCAGCTTGGCCCGGCCCAGATCCCGGAGGGAGGCCCGGGTTACCGCAAAACGGGCCGCCGCACGGATAAGCTCCGCCGCTTCCGCCTTTTGCTCCTCCTGCGACAGAGGACCGGCCCGGTAGACCCCTTCGGAAAGACTCAGGGGTATCTGATAACCCGCCGTGGCCTCCCCGGTAAAGGACCACGCCGCATAGTCCGCGGCGGCTTCCCGGATAACCAGGACGGGGTCCGCCGTAACCATGGCCCGTTGCAGATCCAGCCGGCGGGGAAAGAGCAGGGAAAACAGGATACGGCCCGGAACATCCAGTTCAAGATGCTCCGTTTCAAAACCCGGAAGCACCAGTTCGACCGTGTGGACCCCCCGATCCAGAAACAGATCCTCCGGCGCCGCTCCCCGGCTTATCCCGTCAATACGAATCGCCGCTCCCCGGGGTTCGGTACGGAAGGATACCACAGTCCCGGGGTGGGAAAGGCCGGGGGAGACGCAGAGGAAAAAGAAAACGGCAAGGATGATCAGGGCATAGATAAAACTAAGGTATACACCGGGCCGTATCCCCATGAGGGATGGGAGCCGTACCCGGTCATCGGGCTCTGCGGGGCCCTCTGTTTTTTCAATTTCCGGCTTTCTACGCATGAGCCGCATTATAGGGTTCCCCCTCCGCCTTGTCAACGAAGGCCCTTTATGGTAAAATTTTTCTGCATGGCGCATAAACAGGATGTATTCGACAGGATTCAGGGGCTGACCGAAGCCTTCCTGACACGGCGGAGGCGGATTCGCCGTATAAAAAGGGAAAAACAGAAGGCAAAAAATCCGGTTCTTGACTGGGTAGAGGCCTTTATCTGGGCTGCGGGCTGGGTTCTTCTGATCAACCAGTACCTGTTCCAAGCCTATCAGATCCCCTCGGGTTCCATGATCAACACCTTGCTCATCGGGGACCGTATCTTTGTGAATAAATTTATCTACGGGCCGGAACTGCTGCCCGGTTTTATCAAGCTTCCCAGCCCCGTTAAGCCGAAGCGGAACGATATCATCATCTTTGAAAACCCCTCGTATATCAGCAAGGGAACGGTCTTTGATGTGGCCCAGCGGGTCATCTACATGCTGACCTTTTCGCTGCTGGACATAGACCGGGATGAAAAAGGGGAGCCCCGGGTCCATTTTCTTATCAAACGGGCCGCGGGAATGCCGGGAGACCGGTTTGTTATCGAGCGGGGGGAGATGAAGATCCTCTTTGCCGGTGAGGATCGCTGGGTGTGGGAGCGGGACTACGCCGCAAGCCGGGGCTGGAACCATCAACTGAGCCGGCTTATCGGGGAAGATGAGTACCCCGCCCAGGAAGCTTTGGGGAAAATGGAGGCGTACCGGGATGCCGGTCTGGAGCCCCCCCAGGGCCTCGTTCTGGCGGCCGGATCGAACCGGAGCTATATGCGGGATTCCTACGCCGTCGACCGGGCATGGCTGGAGACTCTGCGGGGAGCCCAGCCCCAGGACAGCCGTTACCGGGCCTATCTTGCCCGTCTTGACCGGGGCTGGTATGTGCCGGAGGGCCGGATCCTCCCGCTGGGGGACAACCGTGATAACTCCCGGGACGGCCGTTCCTTCGGCCCTGTGCGGGTGTCCAAGGTCATGGGCCGGGGTTCCCTTATTTATTGGCCCCTGTGGCGTTCCGGCGGGGATGGGGGAGAGAATTCGGCCGGTCCCGGGACCTCCGCCTTTGAACGGTCCCTGGGTATTTCCTGGCGGGCCGGGCCGGTTAGATAGCGTCTTGCCGCCGTCAGGGAGAAAAGCCTATGGCCCCGCCTTTTCGTTTTTTTAACAAGGCAATGAAATTTTCCTATACGGAGCAGAAAACCCAGCGCCACCGGCTGTTGAGGATACTGTTCCGTATTCTCATTTTTGTCCTGTTCTACAACGCCCTTAGTTCGTTCTTTTTCTCGATGAGGGCCCTGGAAAACGACACCATGCGGCCGGGACTGCGGCCGGGGGATCGCTTCATCCTGTCCTCGTTTTCCCTTTACGGCCTCCTTGACCGTTTCGGTCTGCCCCCTTCCAAGCTTCCCCTTAAGCGCGGGAACATCGTCCTGGTGGACATGGCCCTGGGAGAAAAAACCGGGGCCGGCGCCCTGGTTCTGGACGGGATTCTGCGGTTCTTTACCGCCCAGCGGATCTCCCTTCTCGACCAGGATGAACGTTTTTTTATGAAACGGGTCGTCGGACTGCCGGGGGACGAAATTTCTATGACCAACTTTGTCATCCGGATTCGGCCCGGGGGCGAGCCCTATACCCTGACCGAGTACGAGGTCTCCGACCAGGACTATGTGCTGGAAATTCCCCAGGTCCCCGCGCTCTGGGACGAGTCGATTCCCTTTTCGGGGAACATAGACCGGATCACCGTGGGGGAGGGGGAATGTTTTGTCCTCTCCGATGACCGGAGCAATACCAACGATTCCCGCACCTGGGGGCCCATCCCGCTGCACAAGGTGGCGGGGAAGGTCCTTTTCCGCTACTGGCCCCTTACCCATCTGGGCAGGCCCGGCCGGTGAGGTCTCCCGGCGAATACTCCCTCTATATTCACGTTCCGTTTTGCCGTTCCTTTTGTGATTACTGCGATTTTTATTCGGTCCTTGGGCCCCCTGCGGGGGCCGCTGCAGGGGCCCCTGTGGGGGAGGGCGGGGACATGGTGGAACGCTACGTTGATACCCTCGCGGCCGATGCCCGCGGGCTTTTTGAAGAATTCCCCCCCCGGAGGATCCCCACGGTCTACATTGGCGGGGGCACTCCTTCGGTCCTGGGGGCCGGGGCTATGGGCCGCCTGCTTGAAGCCCTGGGGGAGCTTCTGCCCCCGGAGGAGGGCCGGGAGTGGACCGTGGAGGCAAACCCCGAGTCCCTGGACAAAGAATTCCTCCGTATCTGCCGGGCCGCCGGGGTAAACCGCCTTTCCCTGGGGATCCAAACCTTTTCACCCCCCGTCCGGGAAAAATTGCACCGCGGCGGCGGGATGGAACAACTCCGCCACGCCCTGGCCCTGGCGGCGGAACAGTTTCCCGGAGCTTTTTCCGTGGATCTGCTGACGGGGCTCCCCGGCCAGAGCCGGGCCATGCTCCAAAGGGATATCGGGCAGGCCCTCGGCTTCAAACCTGCCCATGTATCCCTGTACGCCCTTAGCCTGGAGGAGGGGACCCCCCTTTGGGCGCGGGCCGCAGAGCTTCCCTCCGGGGACAGGGCGGACCGGCTTTGGATCCACGGACGGGATATGTTGGAAGGTTCAGGCTATGCCCAGTACGAGGTAAGCAACTTCTGCCTGCCGGGGAACGAATCCTGCCATAACCTGCGCTACTGGGCCATGAAAAACTGGCTGGCCCTGGGACCCTCCGGGTCCGGCACCCTCATTGACGACCGGGAAGGCGCCGGTCTGCGCCTGAGCTGGCCCGCGGATCTGGATGCCTGGCTGGTCCGGGGCCCGGATTGGCGGACCCGCCTTCGGGAAGAAAAGCTGGACCGTCTTACCCTGGTCAAGGAGAGCCTCCTCATGGGCTTCCGCTGTACCCACTGGCCCGATGCCTCCCTTTTCAGGCGGCGCTTCGGCGTCTCCCCGGAGGAAGCCATCCCCGGGACCCTGGCCCGGTGGCGTTCCCGGGGCCTTGTCAGAGCGAAAGACGCCGCCGATGCGCCGGAGACAGGTCCGGCCCTTACTGCGGAGGGCCTCCTTTTCTTGAATCCCTTCCTCGTGGACGCCTTTGAAGAACTGGAACACTCCGCCGTCTTCCCGTAAAGGTGCCAGGCACCATGTGCGTTTACTTAAGGATTTTCCAGTCAAGTCCGGCGTAAAAAACGCTAATTTTTCTCCTGTGTTTTCAGACTTTTTGGCATTCTTCGCCGATTCTTGCACCGCTCTGTCCGCTAAGTAAACGCCTATGGTGCCTGGCACCATAGGCGTTCACTTAGGCGGAACTAAACACACAGAGCCGGGGTTTCCTTTTCCGCTTCGAATCTGCACATACGTTAGACAGTTCCCGGATATGCTCACTCAAACACTTCCCCTGCAACGACCCCAGCAGTACCGCAACTATCAGTACCCGCGCTATATACAGCTCCCTCCACAAACTTTGCTGTTCATATCCTACCCCACATCCCTCCTCTTCCCTCCCGGGGGGAAAAACGACCGGTGTTCACCAGTCGTTCGCAGAGCCCCGCCAGCAGCAGCTTCCCGTAAAACCACGCATACACACTTTCCCCCACCTTCCCCGGTATCTGATTATATTCAAACAAACTCTTCAGCCGCTTAAATGCCAGTTCTATCTGCCACCTCGCCCGGTACAACTCCAGTACCGATGATGCCTCCACCTCCTCCCCCAGCGATGTCGCCACCATAATATACCGGTTATACTCCTCCTGTTCTTTGCTTACGGCTTTCCCCCCGCACTTCCGCTGATTCGTTTTCTTCAGTCGTTTCAATCCCGCCCGTTCGCTGTCCCCATCCTTCCTCAAGGCGCAGATGCGGAGCGGCACTACTTCCCCATCTATCCGGCAATACACCCCCCTGCTCCCATACTCCCCTGTTCCCAGCCCTCTAAACATTTCCGTCATCTTTACCTCGTTCCCTTCCCCGTCATAGACCGTGAATGCCTTCCCCCTCAACCTCAGCACATACCCGCTCCCTCGTCCCCTCAAATACTGTATCCCCGGCAGCGTCCCATACGCACGGTCCCCCACCACAATATCGTTCCCTCCCAACCCCTCGAAGTTCCCTACCTTCTCCCCCGTCCTGATATCCGTAATATGAAACTCCCTCATCCCCAGCGTGAACACATCAAGACAGTAATGCAGCATATAGTAGCTTTTCCCTTCCCCACGGGTTACGTCTTCGCTCCCGTCTACCAGGCACACGTCCCTCCCCTCCAGCCATCCCGGCTTTTCTACCAACAGCCCGGCACCTCGAAACAGGTTCTCGCACAGCCACTTCAGCCATTCCCCGCTGTTCCGTATCCGTTTATAGACTGCGGTTTTGTTCAGTTCCATATCCCCGCCTAACCGTACCAGTGCGCTGGTCCCGGCGAAGGATTTCCCTTCGGTTAGGTACAGGAACAGCAGCCGCAGCAGGTCTCCAGGGCTGTGTACTTCCCGTGCCCGTTCAAAAGCACCCAATTCTTTTGCTTTGGCCTGCCACCCCTCGGGCATGAACGCCAGGAGATCTTCAAAGGTGTATGGTCCTGTTCTCATGCTTCTTTATACCAGAGTACCCTATGGTAAGTGAACGCACATGGTGCCTGGCACCAGATTAAATTCCTTTGAACAGGGAGCGGAATTGTGCAGCATGAATATATACGAATTCCTTAACATACTGGCCGCAGCGGGAATCCCGGCAATCAATTATCCGGCGGAGGAACTGGAAGAAGAAATCTCCGGCCTTTCGAAGCAAGCATGATAATTGTCTGTAACTGTTCCCCGCTGATAGCCCTTGCCTTGTGTGATGCTTGATCTGCTCGATATTATTTTTGAAGCTATGACCGGCCGGAAAATTCCATTGGGTTTATATACAGTGATTTTATTCTTTCCAATTTACAATTTCTAAATATTCTATATTTTTAAAATGCCTTGCATTGTTTGTAACAAGTGCAAAATAATATTGGTATCAAGGGCATAGAAAATCATAAGGCATCGATCTCTTCAGGGCTCTTGAAGCTTAACCGGTCCGGCTTGCCTTCCAAGACTTCACCGGAATTTTGAATGTCTTCAATTATTTTATTCCAATAGGCTATATAATCCTGCCGTTCTTTTTCTCCGTCCACCTTATCATCCAGCACGGTTACAATGGTTTTCCTCCTTTCGGGAATCTGGACTGGGGTATCAGAGACGAACTGCCCTGCTTCAAAATAGCCTTGAAATGTCAATAACATAACAAACTCTCCCCAAAACAATGGACTTGTTTGACAACTCGGTTAGTTATTTCATTATACCGCAACACCTGACATCTGTCAATTTATAATTCACCTGATGTGGGACCATGTCAGATTTGGCGCACACTGTGCGTCACGCAAACGCAGAGGTGCCGGTCAGCGAATTTCCGGCAATTTAAGAGCCCTGCGGTCTACCAGGACCATTCTCCAAACAGCGTGTACCAAATTGACAATCATTCATCACTGAACTGGGTTTTCAGGATCTCCTTCTGCCGTTCAATCTCGGCAATCAATTCTTCCTCTGTGGGCAGATACGGCATATACTTTGCGGCGAAAAGCTGCTTGCTTTCATTCAAGACGGAATACCTGGCTATGGTTTTGTCGGTCTCGGTACAGAGCAAAATACCGATAGTGGGATTATCGCCCTCCTGTTTTTCAAGGTCATCAAACATACGGACGCACATATCAAGCTGGCCAATGTCCTGATGGGTGATTTTGTCGGTTTTGAGTTCGATGAGCACAAAGCATTTCAAGATAAAATTGTAGAACACCAGGTCAATATAAAATTCCGAAGTTTCCGTGCGTATAAGCTGCTGCCGGGACACAAAGGCAAAGCCCTTGCCCAGTTCAAGAAGAAACTGCTGGATATGGTCAATAATGGCTTTTTCCAGTTCTGCCTCGACATAGCCGGAATTGTCTGGGAGGCCAAGGAATTCAAGAACCGCCGGATTTTTGATGAATTCCAACGAACCAAAGTTCGATTTATCCCGCTGGAAAGCCGCTGTTTTTCCCTTCATTTCTTCAATTACGAGGTCTTT
>JAISFT010000175.1 GCA_031263435.1 Treponema sp.
TCCCGCGAAATAGTCTGGACTGCGTCTTTCAGTTTGAAAATTCCCTGATAATAAAGCAGCGTTATCATTTCTTTGTTTTTCTGGGAAACGGGAACCGCGCCGTCGGCCAGCACTTCGGCTTTGACCTTCTCAAGAGACCGGACGATAAGTTCGTCGGAATCGCTGATAAAATGCTCCGCCACATACTCCGCCGGGGCGGCAAGGGAAAAATTCTGCAGCAACGACGTCAGGGGGCTGTCCAGATACAGGTTGATGCACAAAAGGCCGATGGGTTTTTTCTTTTCCCCATAAATCACGATGGTGGTGGACTTCACGGGCTTGCCGTATTTGCTTGAGGAAAGGTAGGTAACAAAGGACCGGGAATGTTCAACAGGGCTGCCGTGGGCGTTGTTTTGGGTAATCTGCTCCAGCATGGAGAGGGCAAAGTCGGTAATGGGCGCCCCCTCCTTGCGGCCCGAATGGAAGCCGTTGACGATCTTGATAATCGAATGATCCAGATCGACCAGATCATGCAGTACGATTTCAAAGGCTTCTCCATAATAGGCCGCAAGTCCGTCCATCGTGGCCTTGTAGGATTCAATGATAAGTTTGTCCGTCCGGGACAGGGTGTTTTTTACTTTTGCCATATCAATCTCTGAGGGTTATCAGCCCTTCTTTGAATAAAAACTGTTTTCTATCGGTAATTTGGTCCTGAGTTTTCCGTCCCGTTCATAATACGCGTCGGTAATGGCAGGGCAGATCGGGATGGTGGCCAGTTCCCCCACCCCTTTGACCCCGTAGGCCAAGGACTCGGAACGGTGGGGCTTGATCAGTTTAATTTCCATAGGCGGGGCTTCGGTAGCCCGGATAAGCCCCAGGGTTCCGTATTTGACCTTGGGGCGACCGTTATCCAGGGGAAAATCTTCGGTAAGGGCGTAGCCCATGCCCATGAGCAGCCCCCCTTCAATCTGCCCCTCCGCGGATTTGGGGTTCACCACCGAACCCATGTCGTAAGCGGCGATCACCCTCTCCACTCGGCCCTTATCGTCCAGAATTGCCAGGGTGGCCGCGTAGCCGTAGGCCACATGGCTGACTGGGTTGGGTTTGGCGCTGCCCATAGGATCGGTGACCCCTGAATATTCGCCGTAAAATTCCTTTCCTTCCAATGGGGCAAGGTCCCCCCCTGTTTCGTCAAGGGCTTCCTTGAGTTTAAGGGCCGCCTGCCGGGAGGCTTCCCCAGTGAAAACGGTTTGTCGGGAAGCGGTGGTGGTTCCTGAATTGGGAGTCCGCCGCGTGTCCGGGGGTTCGGCAAAGACCAGTTCCGGCGGTATCCGCAGGGTTTCACAGACAATCTGGGTGGTCACGGTAGCCAGCCCCTGGCCGATGCAGGCGGCGCTGGTTCTGATGTGGACGATTCCCCCCTCCACTGAAAGGATACAGCGGCCGATGTCGGGAAGCCCCACCCCGATGCCGGCATTTTTGAGGGCGCAGGCGATTCCCACATGCTTCCCCGCAGCACGGGTTTCCTCATATATATCTTTCACCGCCAGGAGACAGGCTTCCAGTTCCGTATCATCCCCGGCAATCTGGCCATTGGGGAGCACCTGGCCGGGCCGGATAGCGTTGCGATAACGGATCTCCCAGGGGCTTAAACCCGCCATTTCCGCCAGGAGGTTCAGGTTGCTTTCCGTGGCAAAACAGCTCTGGCAGACCCCGAAACCCCGGAAGGCTCCGCCGGGGGGATTGTTCGTGTACACCGCCTTACCGTCAATGTCGATAATCTGGTAATTGTAAGGCCCCGCCGCGTGGGTACAGGCCCGCTGGAGCACCGGGCCGCCCAGGGAAGCATAGGCGCCAGTATCAGCCACAAGCACCGCCTTCATGGCGGTAAGGATGCCGTTTTCATCGCAGCCGGTGGTAAAGTCCATTTCCATGGCGTGCCGCTTGGGGTGGATATTAATACTTTCCTGCCGGGAAAGCAGAACCTTAACCGGTTTTTTCAGAATCCAGGCCGCAAGGCAGGCGTGGTGCTGGACGCTCATGTCCTCCTTGCCTCCAAAACCGCCCCCCACAAACTGGCCCCGGACGTGCACTTTCTCTTTAGGAATCCCCAGCATCCGGGAACATTCCCGCTGTTCATCGTAGACGCTCTGCCCCGCGGAATAGAGGGTGAGCCATGGCAAACCATCATCCCCTTCCACAATAATGCTTTTTGATGTTCCGCCATGCCCATCGCTCACCAGAGGACCAGGGACAATAGATGCCAGAAGCTTCTCTGCGGATACGGTACACAAGGCGCCGGTGGGAACCGCGACGGCACATTCAGGCTCCATAAAGGCGTGTTCGGTAAAGGGAACCGAATAATGGCGGGTTACCACATGTTTTGACTTGGCCAGCGCCGCGTCCGCGTCCCCCCGGACCAGGTGTTCATGAGTGAGGATATTTTTTTCCTTAGTGTGGATCAGGGGCGCCCCTTCCGCCATAGCAGCCTGGGGGCTGGTGAGGGGTTCAAAAACCTCGTAGTCCACGTGTACCAGGGCCTTTACCGCCTCCAGGTTTTTCTTATGGCCGCAGACCACCAGGGCCACGGCGTCCCCAATAAAGTGGGTGATAGTTCCTTCGGCGATCATCACGTCGTAATCGGAGATAAATTCCAGATGCCCGATCTTGTTATTACCGGGAACATCCGCGGCGGTGAAGACTGCAACACAGTCCGGGTGGGCCTTGGCTTCCGCCGTGTCAATTTTTAGAACCCTGGCCCGGGGATGGGCGGCCCGGACAGCCGAAGCGTGGAGCATCCCCTCAAAGTACAGATCCTCCGCGTATATCCCCGTGCCCAGGGTTTTCGCCGCCGCGTCCACCCGGTGCAGGTTTTCCCCCATAAGCCCGGCACACTCCTGCCGGGGAATCGGAGCGTCTTCCCGGAAAAGCCGGGCGGCGATAGTGATAGCATCCACAATTTTTACATACCCCGTACAACGGCAGATATTGGACCGGATAGCCTTGCGGATATCCGCCTCTGTGGGGTTCTGGTTTACATCCAAGAGGGCTTTGGCGCTCATCACCATACCGGGGATACAGAAGCCGCACTGCACCGCGCCGGCCTCGGCAAAGGCAAAGGCGTACACCTCTTTTTCTCGCTGGCTCAGGCCCTCCAGGGTAACCACCTTCTTGCCGGCAAGTCTCGAAAGAGGAGTAATGCAGGCCCGGATCGGTTTGCCGTCAGCAAGGACCGTACAGGCCCCGCAAGCCCCGGAGCCGCAGCCGTTTTTTACCGCGGTAAGCCGGAGATCATCCCGCAAAAAATCAATGAGTTTCTTGCCGGCCTCGCCTTGGACTTCTTTTCCGTTCACCAACAGGACACATTCCGCCTCATCCATGATTCACTCCTCTTTAAGTTCTGGGGAACCAGGATAATCCTTGTTTCCAGCCCCCTTAATTTTATTCATTGTAAAACTGAAAAATAATTCAGTCAAGTTTTTTTTAGACAGGATCTTCAATTCGGAATATGAAATAGAGCATAGGATATCACACCAGACAGAGAATCCCGTCAAGCCGTAGCCTTATGTCGAGGGGAAGCGCAGCATATAACTGAATGAACTCAAGAAAGG
>JAISFT010000181.1 GCA_031263435.1 Treponema sp.
AGGGATACCGGAGATTTCTGCTGCGTGGCAGGGCCAAAGTATCTGCCGAATGGGGATTATTTTCCCTTGGGTACGATATAAAGCAGATGTACCGGATAAACAGGCTCAAATAAGGTACATATACCCCTCGGAAGGTTCTGTTATTTCAAAAAACGTCCATTTCTTGGGCAGGAACCAACATTTAGAAGCCTGACTGGAAAAACTTCCTGGACAGCCTCCTATTATGCATTATGCGCCGCCCGTATATCCGCGTTATGCTTATGCTTTTTTGCCATGCAGAATAAAAACCGGGAAAACCGGGTGGAGGTAAACAATATTCATGGACGTGGAAAAACTCTTTAACGAAGTAAAACTCTGGTACGGGAAGGGCGCCGTGAATACCGCCGCAAGTCCCGGAATGCTGGAACTGATGATCGCCGATTATCCGGGAACGGCGGGGCAAAAAGAAAAGGCATACGCCGCCGCTATGGAATATGTCGCCCGGCACGGGGAACCGCCCTATTATGATGTCTGCCTGGCTATGGGACTTTTACAGGCGGTATTACAGGCCGCCCGATCCGCCGGCTGAACAAGAAAACCAATGTTGACGTTAACTTTAATGTATAGCCCGGGAATCAGGGGTGACGGGTCCTTCCGGGGATCGGTAAAAACATCAGTGGAAAAGGCCCCGGCCGCCGCATTTTCAGTAAAAAATTTTTTTTATTTTTTTCCGGGAAAAATAGTGGAAAACGGTCAAAATACGGTACCGGACAAAGACCGGTTTCTCCGAATAGCAATAGCCGGAGATTGATATTAATGTTAACGTTAACTTTAATATATGGGTCCGCCGTCCGGCCGGGATACCGGCAGTACCGGACAGACACGGGCCCGAAGGAAACCATGATGAAAAATGATAACCGGTTACTTCTGCCGGGCACCGGAATCAATGCCCCGGACAGCCGGTTTGCCGTCACGGGGATCACCTGATCGATGTCCGGAACCGCTGATTGGGCACCAAAGCCGGTTCTGGTGGACGGCAGCCGGTACCCCTCCGCCCTCGACGCGGCCCGTGCCCTCGCCCCGGACCCGCTAAAATGTGTGCGCACGTACTCCGCCCTGCGCCGGGCGCTTGCCAGGGGGGAACGGGTTTTTATGGGGCATGCCGTTTCCTGTGCCCCCGCGTCCCGCCGCCGGTATGATGTCATTGCCGCGAAAAACGGTTCGGATTTTGAAGAGCTTGCGGAACGCCCCGCCCCGGACCGTCGTATTGAACGCCTGCCGGGATCAGGCCCGCTGCTGCGCTACCTGCCCTTTGAAGGCCCGCTGTACCAGGGGATAAACCACTATCACTGATTCTGTTTCCTGTGACGCCGCCGCAAGGCGCCCTCGGACAATCGTCCGAGGTTACCAGGTAACCCGCTCCGGAGGCGGGTTTTAACCGCAAAGATAACAAGGTGCGGGGAAACCGCGGCGGTTTTTGCCGTGACCACGGCGGTTCCCAAACCGAAATTTTTCGGATTGGCCGCCGTTTCTAAACATTCTCTTTTTCGTCCGCCTTTTCCGGCGGCGCGAAGGCATCAGGGTCAAAGAAATAGTCCGCTATGGGCTCCATGAGGATTTTCAATACTGGCCAGACCGAAGTAGCGGCATCCCCGAATTCGCGCCCTTCGCCGTTTTCATCCACGGCGTAAGCGTGCATGGCCATAAAAATCACCTGTATGCCCTGGGCAACAAGACATAATTCGGTCTTTACATCGCCCCCGTCTTCCGGGTCATAAACAATTTTCAGCATTTCAATCCTCCCCTGCCAGCCGTAAAGCCCTGAACCGGGCGCCCCGTTCCGGCTCCGTGTCCCATGCGTCTTCATCATCTGCGGCCCCGGAGAGATCCGGGGCTTGCTCATCCTGCCTGGTATGTTTTATCCGGTAGGCCTCCAAACCGTACCCGATGAGAAGACCGCACCAATCGGCGAAGGCGATCCCCCGGTGAGGCCCGGCGGCGTTTTTGTAAACGTCCTCCAGTTCAAGGCAAAACATGGCCGGGAGGCCCACCCTGATGCCGATCTGACGGTCATGTTTCATGCTTCCCGGCCCTCCGTTATCGCCGCCATAAACTCCGCGTCCTCTACCGCCTCCCCCAGGGCGCAAAGCCTCATGGCGTCTTCTTCGTCAATATTCTGGTTTAATTCCTCACTGTATTTGTCATACATCCGTTTCATGCGCCGCCAGAAAATCATGAGTTCCACCGTTTCCCGGGGAGTATCCCGCGCCGCCTCCATGCGGGAAAAAATTTCCTCCACCCGCTCATAGGGCCAGAATATCCGGCCCCGGACGCTTAAATCGCCGTCAGGGTCTTTTGTCATAACGGGCTTTATGTTCATTCCGCGTCCTCCCCGGCAAGGACCGTTACCATGCCCCGGAGGGTCGCGAGGTTTTTCAGCGCCTCCGGGAGCCCTTTCTTTGCCATGTTCTCCTCAAAAAACAGCCCGAGCGTATCCAGCGCCCGGCCGGCGGCCTTCCCGTCAGGCCCTTCCTCTTTTTCGCGGGTAACTATAGCGGCGATGGAGGCGGGGGGCGGGTCTTTTTCCATCGCGTAGTTCCAGGCGCAATTAAACAGGTTTTCCGCATAACTGTACGTGTCGGTAGAGTTTATATCTCCCTGATCCCACAACCACCGGATCATCCGGGCGCACCATCTGAGACTGTCAAGGTCTCCGGCTTTCTCCGCCTGTTCCATACCGTCCATGATCCTGTCCGCCTCGTCGAAGGGTAAATCCACGACGTCGGTCATTCCTGATACGACTTTCATTTTCGTTTCTCCTTGCCATGTATGCCGGAGCTATACGGCCCCGGAGGTTTTGAAAAAAGAGGGAGCCCGGAGACCCGGACGGAGAAACGGAGTGAAACCCGCCCGGAACCCCCGGAGCCCCCAAAATGCCTATGTCACGGGTTCCGCCGCCCCTTCCGGGCTTGGGGGTATCTGGATACCCTTTTCTGCGGGACACCCTATCCGCGCCCCGTTCGGGGTGAGCCGTAAGCCATGCGGCCTCATTTATTCCGTCCCCTTTTTTGGCGGTTTGCTGAAATCAATCTCCCCCCGGACAAGCCGCTCGACTTCCGCCCGGCGGAACATGACTGACCGCTTCCCGAAGCGGGCCGCCTCCAGATACCCTTCCCGCCGCCAGCGGGCTATGGTTTCACGGTTCTTCCCGGCAATCACGGCAACTTCCGCGTCCGTGAAAAACATCCGGCTGGCAAATGCTTCGGGGATGAGCATTTCTCCGGTTTCGGGGTTTATCATGATCGGGCCTCCTTATCCGCTTCCGCCACGGTTTTAAGCCGGTGGCGCTCCAGCATTTCCCCGCACAGGTAACACTCCAGTTCCCCCCGGCGGAGCATTACGCACTTCGTGCTGTACCATGTGGCCGCCAGGTACCCGCCCTTAATCCACCGGCAAACGGATGTTTTTGACACCCCCGCAGCGTCGGCGAACTTGGCGAGGGAGAGCCATTCTTTCTGTTCAACGGGGACGTTTATGCGCTTCATTTCCTCATACCTCCAATGCCCCGGAGAGTCCGGGGCATGTCCATTATACCGCCAGTGTTACCCGCGCTCCCCGGCCGTATTCCCCTTCTACCAGCCGGAGCCGGGGGATCTGTCCGCCCAAAACCGTCGCTACGGGGGCCAGGTTCCGGGGCACGTACCCGAGCCGGTAGAGGCCCCGGCCACCCTGGACGCCCACCATGACCGCCACGGCGCGGGGGTCTGCCTGGTTGGAGGGTTCCGGCACCAGCACGGCCCGCACATCGACGGGGTTGTACCGGGCAAGGCGGCGGAGGGCTTCCTGCCGGTTCCCGAAGGACACGCCCCGGACGGCCAGTTCGACGGTTCCGGCTTTCACAATGATCCACGCCTCCACAAAGGCGGCCCGGCGGTCACCCATCCGGGGGGCCAGTTTGTTGCCCAGGGTCATTACCTTGCTTTTCAGTTCACGGGTGGTCATTTCGGTTCCTCCATTTGATTAACGATACCTTAATTATATTAAATAATTGTTAAATTATCAAGCGTTTCTTTCATTTTTTTTAATCTTTTTTTATTTTAGTTAAATGATTATTGACATATTAACCGATAAGCCTTATATTCGTATTGTGAAGGAGTATATTCATGGGAATTTCCTACCTCCCTCTGTTTCATCTGCTATTAGACCGTGGCAAGAAAAAAATGGATTTGGTAAAAGACAAGATTATAACCGGCCCTACTCTTGCCAAGCTGTCAAAAGGTCAGCCAGTGGACGGGAAAGTAATAATCCGTATCTGTGAATATCTCCAATGCCAACCGGGGGACATTATGGGGTATATTCAAAACGCAAACGACACCGGGGAGGAGATATAGCCCCCGAACCCCCGGCAAAATGAACCCCCCTTAAAAACAAGGAGGTTCCCCCGGCTAGGGGTACAACCAGGGTTGCAGGTAGAGGTACAACCAAAGTTGCAGTCTCCACCTTGCCAGGAGCTTGCAAGCCCGTACCTGGGGGATATACCGCACCCGGCAGACCCCCGCAAGAAATAGCCCCCCAAACGTGCGGGAAGGCCCTTCTACGGGGTTTTCCGGGGGTATGCCTTACTTTTTCCCGGAAAAAACAGCTTGACAAGCCCGGCTTTTGGCGCGATATTGTAAGTGTCCATCAAAGGGGCGGACGTGGCTGCCGCCGGGCGTGTGTCTCACATGCTTCCCCGCCGGGACGGCCTCCGGCTGT
>JAISFT010000214.1 GCA_031263435.1 Treponema sp.
GTAAAATACGCCGACCCCCAGGGCCACTACCTGGCGGAAGTCGATCTGCTCCTGGAAAACGGCGATACGGTCCTGGTGGTAGAGGTAAAGACGAACCTGACGACCGTTGATGTAAAAGACCATGTGAAGCGGATGGAGAAGCTGCGCCGCTATGCGGATGAACACCAGGACAACCGGAAACTGTTGGGGGCTGTGGCGGGGGCAATAGCGGCGGATGAGGCGAAGGCGTATGCGGTTAAGCAGGGGTTTTTTGTGCTTGAGCAATCGGGGGACACGGTGAAGATCAGCATACCCAAAGGTTTCAAACCCCGGGAGTGGTAGCTGACCCGCCCCAGGCAGAACACGCTGATGCAATGTGGGCTAGGTTTAGTGTCTGCGGCGGGGTTCTTTCCTAATCCCTAAAGTGCAGGCAGGCGAAATTTTCCGGTATGTGGGAATCGTAGACCCCATGCTCGTTCAGGGCCCAGCCGGCGCTGGCCAGGGCCCTGCCGTTGGCCCGCAGATTCTCAAACCGGAAGAACTGACAGCGGATACTGTCCCCGTCTTTGGGGGGGAAGCCCTTACCGGGGCTTAGAATCCTAAAACCCTCCCAGGGAAAGGCCAGTTCCACGGTCCAGCCCTTGTCGATATGGGACGGATCGTTGATCTTCCCCTCAACCCTGACGCCGCTTTGGAGGGCCGGAAAGTCAAAATCCATAAAGGCCCAGCGCCGTCCCCGGGGGTGCTTCCTGAAACGGCCCACATCCTGGAAGCCGCTCAGCACATCCACATCCCGGTTGTACAGGTCGAATCCCGCCTGCTCAAAGCGGCTCCCCCTCTTCAGGGCATCCTGGTAAACAAAGAACACTTCGTAAACCGTATTGAACGCGTTGATCTCAAATTCGTAGTAACAGTCCTCGCCGTCAAAAAAGAGTTCCACATCGTTGTCAAACCAGATAAGGGAATCCCGCTCGGTAAACGAGGCCCGGACATCGGGCTCGTCGATCCAGTAGGCCACATACAGGGCCCTCTCGTCCCACAGGGCCACCACCTGGGTACCAAGGGGCGCCGGTTCACCGGTAACCATATCCACAAAGCGGCGGGATCTCTCCGCCCCCTTCCATACCGGCTTTTCCAGGTCCCCGTCTATGGGAAAAGTCTCCCGCACCCTCCGGCAATCGTAGTGGGCAATCCGGTCTTCACTTATCCGGGTATCGGTATCCATCCTGTCCTCCTGCACCATTCGCGGCATCAAACTCCGGGCCCCGCGTCATCCAAAACGCAGAATCCCCGCGGACACAGCGGATCCTTGCCTGCCATACCCATATCATCTATACTAATAGTAATTTACAAGGTGGGGAATACGCCTATGAAAAAATCGGCCTCCATGCACAACCGGCGGAACGATAGATCGGTCAAGTCTTCAGGCTGCGGCAGGGTTCCCCTGTTTCGTTGTATAGCCTTCCTGGCCATGATCTCCGGCGGGGCAGTCTTTTGTTTTGGGCAGGCCGAAAGCCTCAGAGATTACGTGGGGCTGATCAACCAGAGCTTTCACCCCGATATCGTTTCCTACCTGGGGAAATTCCGGACCGAATTTGAACGGCGGGGCAATACGGATGCCGCCAGGAGTATAGACAGCTACCTTAAGGGCGGATCGGGCACAGGTTTTGTCTATGTGGCCCCGGACGGCGCCAATTACATCATCACCAACCACCATGTCATCACCCAGGCCTACGATATTTCAGTTACCTTTGAAAAACAGGACGGCCTCAAGGTTAAGTACGAGGGGCTTACGATCATCGCCGCGGATGAGGACATGGATATCGCCCTTTTGTCCTTCCCCAGGGGTGGGCGGCCCTTCACCGGGGGCCTGGCCTTCCTGGACCGGCCGGTCAACGAGGGGGAGGACGTGTACTCCGCAGGGTTCCCCACTCTGGGGAATACCACCATGTGGCAGTTCGGCAGGGGCATGGTTTCCAACGCCCATGTTGAATTCCCCGAAGATGACTACGATGAAAAGAGCCGGATCATGGGTCCCTATATCCAGCATACCGCCCAGGTAGATCCGGGCAATTCCGGCGGCCCCCTGCTGGTCCAGGCCCCGGACCTTCCCACCGGCTATGCGGTGGCGGGGATCAACACCCTGAGCGCCCGCTTCCGGCAGGCGGCGAATTTTTCTATTCCCACGGACCGGGTTCAGACCTTTCTGGATTCCACCCTAAACCCCAGGCCGGAGGATGAACGGCGCCGCCTGGACGCCCGCCTGAACAGCTTTATCGAGGGCCTTACCGTACCCAGGGCGGTGTATGAACATATCGCCAAGTACCTTTCCAACGCCTGTACCGCGGAAAACGCCGAATATGCCCTTACCGAAATGCTGCGCAACGCCAACCGGACGGTTCAGGACAACATTATTCGGGCTTTTATCTATTCCCCCGTAGAAGGCATGGGGTATGCGGTGGCCTGGACCATCGAAAACGCCCTGCGGACGCAGACAGGAAGAATCGCCATAAGCGTAGACAGCGTGGCCCCCGCAAACGAAAACAGCTATACGGTAAATTTCAAGGTCAACAACGGGACCATCAGCTCCCTATGGGTCAACGATTATGGCATCTGGCGAATCAACAGCTTCGGCGACTTTGCAGCGGGGGATAAAACCCTGATTGAAAGACGCAACCGGACGGACACGGACGCCCGGAGACTCAGGACCGATTACGATTTCCACCTTTCCGCGGGGTTTGCCTATTTACTGGAGGCAGGACCGGCCTTTGGGGGGGACATTAAATATCACTCCGGGTTTGCGGCCTACGGATTCAGGGCCTACATTGCGGGGAAAGATTTTTTCCAGGGCGAGTTTAC
Organism: Treponema sp.; assembly: GCA_031263435.1. Next base: position 2,839 of record JAISFT010000214.1, read on the forward strand.
CACCGGTTTCTACATTCCAATCCGCATCAAAAAGATCGGCCTTATCCCCTACGGGAATTTTGGAATGGGACTTGTCGTAAAAGAACCCGATCCCACAACACCCGATAGTTGGAGTCTGTATGAAGATCCGATTGGCAAGGACATAGGCATTAACTTCTCCCTGGAAGGAGGACTGCTGTTTACCACATCGCTGATTCCCGGCTTATTCCTGCAGGCATCCTACCAGCACAATTTCTACACCGGCACTATCCGCGGCATCAAGCCCGGCATACTCTTTTTCGGCATTGGTTACGGCTTTTAACGGCTTTGGCAGGAGGAATACTAAATGAAAAAGATCGGCAGCGTTACTGCAATACTGGTTTTAGTCCTGGCAGCTTCCTGTGCGACATCCCCAACAGTATGGGATGCAAGTTACCCCCAGGAAGAATCGGTGGAGATTGTGTTTTACCAGATGCTGGTAAAGAGCTACAACGGAATCGGGGTCAAAGGGTGGACCGATGTCATGATTCCCGCGGGAGAGGTAAACATCGGCGCGGATGTTTATATCTCCCATGCCGGGGTGCTGTTCCGGGCGCTGGATATGGAATTTGGCTGTTATCTGGAAGCCGGTAAAAAATACACCATAAGCGGCGCTGCCAGGAACGGGCAATGGGGAGTTAATGTGTACGAAGGAGCTACATTGTTCCAGGTCGCCAATACTCCAAACAACGAAAAACTTACGGAATTTATACCCTTTAAAGACCAGCCGGATATGTTCAATTAAAACCGGCGTCAGTAAACCGGTACCGGTAAACCCGGCGCCGGTAACCGGTACAGGAGGCTAATCATGAAGAAATCGGGATTGTTGACAACGGGAATGGCCGTACTGGCTGTTTTGATCTTTACCGGATGCGTGGGGACCACAGCGCTGGGAGTACTGGATGAATCGGTGCCGGAGGAGTCCCTGTGCCCCCTGGAAGTACGAAACAACATATCGGTTATTATCTACGATAACCAGCCGGTGGAATGGGTGTCCGAAGGCCTGACCAATTCGCGGATAACGATCAGCCTGCCGCCGGGGGAACATACCTTTATGACCAGGTATTATGTAACCCAAAGCTCCGGGTATTATTCAACGACGTATACGATAACCGACACGGTTACCCAGACCTTCCTTCCGGGGCACAGCTACCGTATTTACAAGCAGAATATTTGGCTGATATTTTTTACCATCACCAACATCAAAATCAAGGACGTAACCCCCCGGTCCGCCATGTAAAATCGACCACTGTAGTCCAGGACAAGCAATACTAAAGATCCCAGGCGATAAAGAGCCTGCGGGTCCTGGAGTATTTTTGAAAATTCGGGGAACGGTCAAAATATCCGTACTCGCCGGTAAATGTTCTGCTTATACCGAGGGACATTTTTCCCACAATTTTACGGGAATAGCTTAGATCGGAAAAAAACCAGTGTACCTTGCCGCGGGAAAAGGATACGGTTCCGGGGTAGGTCCACAAACAGTAGTACCGTAAATCCAGGGACAGTTTGCCGAATTTTTCTGCCCGCAGGGTAAAAGACAATTTTTCATTGATTCCCCCGCCGTAATTTTTAAGGCTCCGGCCGCCGTCCCCGGGGGAGTAAAAATTGGAAACGCCGAAAAATGTGCCGCCGCTGTGCAGTTTTAGCTGCAAAATAAAATCGTTTCCGAATACATGCTGGTACTTGACCGTCCAGTCAAGGGCATTGCTGTACTGGTCTATGGTGGAATCGTATAGGCTGTACGCGCCCGATGAAACAAAATCGTAGTGCATCGAAAGTCCGGTACTCAGCATAGCGCTTGCCGTATAAACCGGGGCGAATGAAAAGAGATAGCCGTCGGAAATCAGGCGGACACTCATGTAATTCCCGATGCCGGCTTCAAGGTCGGCCGTGAGTTCAAAGTGCTCGTAGGGAACCGTGCCCCGCTGTTCAAAGGGATCGCCGTAGACAAGTTCTGCGCCCGCGTATACGGCCGGTCCCACAAAAGAATAGAGATCCCGGTTGTATTCCTTTTCTGTAAAACCGGCGCCGGCAAAATCTGCTCCGGTTGAAAATGACAGATAATACAGGCTGCCGGCCTCCTTCCTGGATTCACGCTTTGTTGTAATCCGGTTAAAGCTGTCCATCGGGCTTATGAGGGCCGTAAGCGGCGCCGGAAGGCCCGCGGTCCTGGCCGCCTGGTACAGGCGGTGCAGCATTTCCCCAAGGGGCAGGCTGCCAAAAGTTGTCGCTATCAGATCATTGGCGGACTTTTGCTGGTGTTCTCCGAAATATTCCCAGGTGATGCTGCCCAGGAAACTAAAAAACAGTGATTCGTAAAACGTATAGCCGTTTGACCGCCCGGCATTAAAATACACTGAACCCTGATAGGGATGCCCAAGGTTGTTTACCTTGAATCCGTCGGTGTCTTCCCAAATCCATTCCCCGGTTATATTTTCCCTGATCGATTCCGGCGTCGGCCCCGCCCAGGGAAAATCAAACACATAATTGTTTATTCCCGTTAAAAGCGCATTGGAGAACAGGGTTTTGGACAGCGCGGAGAAGGGGTACTTCCCGCTGTTTCCCGCCGCAGCTTCTCCCTGCGGCGTACCGGCGTCTTGTGCATATACGGACAGACATAAAACCCAGCCCAAAAACAAAAGAGAATATTTGCCCTTCACCCGAGTACTCCTCTTGTATGCTGCATTAACGGTAAAGAGATTCTCTGTCAGCGCCCTGCCTGATCGAGCATCTCAAGGCCTTCCCGGGCCTGGCGCAGGCCGGGATTGATCCGCAGGGCTTCGGTCCAGTCAACGCGGGCCCGGCCGTAGTCCCCCTTGGCGTTATACGCGGCGCCCCGGTTGTAGTACGCTTCCATGTAGGCGGGGTTGAGGCGCAGGGCCTGGTCGTAGTCCCCAATGGCGCGGTCGTAATCGCTTTTTCCGGCGTGGGCATTACCGCGGTTGTAATAGGCCAGGGCATAATCCGGCGCAATCCCGATAACCCGGTCGTAGTCCGCAATGGCGCGGTCCAGATCGCCCCTGCTCCGGTACGCTATGCCGCGGTTGATATACGCGGTGGTATTATCCGGGTCCAACTGCAGGGCCCGGTCGTAATCCGCAATGGCATGGTCCGGATCGCCTTTGATCCGGTACGCTATACCGCGGTTGATATACACGTCCGGGTTGTCCGGGTCCAGCCGCAGGGCCCGGTCGTAGTCTCCAATGGCGCCATCCAGATCGCCCTTGTTCCGGTACGCTATGCCGCGGTTGATATACGCGTCCGGGTCGTCCGGGTCCAACTGCAGGGCCCGGTCGTAGTCCGCAATGGCAGAGTCAAGATCGCCCTGGCCGGCATAGACGTAACCGCGCCACCTCCAGGCAGCGGCCAAACCGGGCTGTAGATCTATCGCCCCGGTAAACTGCCCCAGGGCCGCGGCAAAGTCGGAACGGGCAAGGGACAGGATACCCTGGTCAATAAGG
>JAISFT010000289.1 GCA_031263435.1 Treponema sp.
CTCTCCGCCGCAGGCGGAGAGATGGATTTTGCCGCAGGCAAAATCCAATGTCTTAATCCGCCACGGATGGCGGATTAAGACACGCGCAAGGGATAGAAGCGGAAATACCGCAGACCCCCCCAAAAGGTGCCAGGCACCTTTTTGGGGGTCGAGGAATTGAAGCGGATAGCCCGGTCCGGCGCCCGCAGAGCGGGCGCCGGATGCGCCCAAAAAATAAAACAATCCCAGGCGTTTATCCTGCCCAGGCGGAGGCATACATTGCCCCGGAACAGGCGCCGGTTCTTTTTTTTAAGGACCAACACTTTTCCCAAACATTGTATATGGATTGAAACCATTCCTCCTTACAGTTAGAGGTAGGGGGCTTTTATGAAGTTAAAAACGAGACTCACCGCCATTTTCACTGCCATGCTGATTGTGGTAGTCGCCGTCATCTCTTCGGTACTGCTTATCCGGAGCCGGATTTCCCAAATACAGAGCGCCGAGGAAAATATGGAAAATATTGCCGGACTCCATGCCAGGGATTTGGACCAGCACTATGAAAAATATCTTGATACCCTTGAAAACATGGCCGATGTGATGAACAGTTTCCGGGGTACTCTGCCGGGAAACCGCTGGGAAATTTTTAGGACTCTTTTACAGGGGATGCTGGAAAATAATACCCAATTTTTGAGTGTCTATGGGTTTCTGCAGCCCGGAATTGCCGATGCTCCGCCGGAACAGGGAGGGGGGGCTTTTAACATCTACTTTATCCGTCAATCCAGCGGCATTACGGTACAGCGGTACCCGGATGCCGCCGGGAAGCTGGGGTCCCTGAATTTTCGCGCCCGGATCTCCGATCCCCGGGTTGAAAGAGTCGATGGCGTCGAGGTTCTGGCGGTTGATATGGAAAGCATTGTTTCCCTGGGGGGAAACGGGGAAGCGGTGGGCATACTGGGAATTACCGTAACGCTTAACTACACCCAGGATGTTATCACGGATATCCGGCCCTACGGGAACGGCCGTGCGGCCCTCTATTCCGCCAACGGCACGATTGTTGCCCACCCCTCGGTAGAAAGGATCGGCCTGCACTACAGGGATGTTGCGGGACTTGCCCAGGACCAGTTGCAGCGGATAGACCAGGCTTTTAAGGACGGAAAACCGGTGCAGCTTGCGGAAGAACTTAATATTGTGCAATGCTATCCTTTCTACATCGGAGATGCCCCCCGTCCCTGGATCATTATGACTATGGTACCGAACAAAACGGTGCTGGCCGGGGTGAATGCCCTGACCAGTTTCACTATTATTCTGGCGGCGGCGGCAATTGTGATCATGACTGCCATTACCTATGCTGTTTCCCACCGGATTACCGGTCCTATTGTGAAGGTTGCCCTGACGCTTAAGGATATTTCCGAAGGGGAAGGGGACTTAACCAAGTCGATACCGGTCCGCGGCAAGGATGAGATTGCCGATCTGGGCCAGTACTTTAACCGGACTCTGGAGAAGATCCGGGCCCTGGTACTTACGATTAAACAGCAGGCGGTGTCTCTGCTGGATATTGGAAACAAACTGGCCGGGAATATGACGGAGACCGCGGCCGCCATGAACGAGATTACCAGCAATATTCAGAACATCAAGAGCCGGGTGATCAACCAAAGCGCCTCTGTTACCGAAACCAACGCCACGATGGAACAGATTACCGTCAACATCGACAAGCTGAACGGCAATGTGGAAAAACAGGGTGCCAGTGTCGCCAAATCTTCCAGCGCCATTGAAGAAATGATCGCCAACATTCAGTCGGTAACCGGTACGCTGAGCAAAAATGCCGAAGGGGTTCAGGAACTGCTGGAATCCGCGGAGGTGGGGCGTTTCGGGCTCCAGGAGGTGGCGACGGATATTCAGGAGATTGCCCGGGAGTCCGAGGGGCTGCTGGAAATTAACGCGGTTATGGAAAATATCTCCAGCCAGACCAACCTGCTCTCCATGAACGCCGCCATCGAGGCGGCCCACGCCGGGGAGGCGGGGAAAGGTTTTGCCGTGGTGGCCGATGAGATCCGCAAGCTGGCGGAGAATTCCGGGGAACAGTCCAAGACCATCAGCGCGGTGCTCAAGAAGATCAAGGACGCCATTGACAAGATCACCCGGTCCACCAATTCGGTGCTTACCAAATTTGAGCATATCGACACCGGGGTCAAGGTGGTGTCCGATCAGGAGGAGAATATCCGGGCCGCCATGGAAGAGCAGAGCGTGGGGAGCCAGCAGATTCTGGAAGTTATTGGGCAGCTTAACGAGATTACCCAGATGGTGCAGGCCGGTTCCGATGAAATGCTTGAGGGCAGCAGGGAGGTGATCACCGAGGGGAGAAACCTGGAAGTGGCGACTCAGGAGATTACCAGCGGGATTAACGAGATGGTCAGCGGGGTGAACGAGGTCAACTCCGCGGTAAACCATATCAACGATATCAGCGGCCAAAACAAAGAAAGCATTGACGTGCTGGTCGAGGCGGTGTCCCGCTTTAAGGTGGAGGAAAACTGAAGCTGTTCCTGCTATGATTGCTCCGGCGGGGGAGTGCGAGGGCCGGCTAAGCCTCCGGGGAAACGCTTGTAGAGTCTGCCTTCGCTATCTCCGATACGTCGTATCTACGATACGTCGTATCTATGATACGCTCCGGCAGGCACAACCAATTTTTTCCCGGGGGGATTAGCCGGCCCCCGCACTCCCCCGCCACAACAATCGCGGAGAGGATCAACAGCCTTTTACAAAAATAAACGTATCTCCCCGGTCCCGCGGCACACGTATGAGCAGGTCAGTCTTTATGGTGGGGATACTTTTACTGGATGGGAGGATAGGTCAGGCTTGGGTGGGGGGGTCTGCGGTATTTTCGCTTCTATCCCTTGCGCGGGCCAAATATTGAGGTTACTTATTTTAAGAGTTTTCTGCCTTCAACGGTCTGCAATATCCGCATTTGCTGGATAGCTATCGCGTTAAGCTTTAACAAACGTTCTTTTTGAGGCACATCCTCATTGATAAGCACCGCGTTAACATTTTCCATGTTGGAAAGGCAAATAAGCTCGTTGATGCTTGCGTAGTCCCGGACATTGCCTTTAAGACCGGGATTAGCCTTCCGCCAATCAGCGGCGTTTATGCCGAAAAGCGCCATATTGAGAACATCGGCTTCATCCGCATAAATGATTGACGCTTGTTTTGCCGTCAATTCTTTAGGAACCAGATGTTCCTTTATGGCGTCTGTGTGGATATGATAATTTATTTTCGCAAGTTCACGTTTTGCCGACCATCCGATCTGTTTTTGTTCTTCTTCTTTAAGGCGCTGGAATTCCCGAATTATGTATATTTTGAATTCGGGACTTATCCACATAGCGAATTCAAAGGCTATATCCTTATGAGCATAGGTGCC
>JAISFT010000119.1 GCA_031263435.1 Treponema sp.
CGGGTTGTTAAGCCGGGTTATGCCGGTATACGCTCCGTTCCCGATAACCAGGGCGTATTTCTGCTGGGCGGAAAGCGCCGGCAGCAGGGCAAGCAACAGAACTGCGGCGAAAAGCGGCCCAAACCTCCGGGAAGCGATCTTTGTCCTGTGAACTATCAGCGAATTCATCTGGATTGTCCTCCGGTTTACTCTATAAGAATATGCACCCTATAATAGCAAGCCGCTGCCCACCCGGCAACCCTGGTCCAGCAATTTAACATTACAAAAAAAAGCAGCGGATTTGGCGGAAAAGAGTGACAATTTGTTAAGGCCAAATGGCGAAGCCATTTGCCGGCGTAGCCGGGCCGGCATGGGGCGCAGTAAAGCAGCCCGTCAAGGGCTGTTCTGTCAGCCGATGTAACACACGCCCGGCGCACAATAAAAGCTACAGTACCCAATAAAGGGAGGCGGCCTAGCTTAACAAAGCAGCATAACCGCCGTATGCGCCGCGATAGCCGGCGGGAATAGATTTCCCAGGTTTTTGCTTCGCAAAAACCTGAAGGCGAAAAACGGCAGGGATGCCAGATTGCGCCCGAAGGGCGGCGCCATGGGGCGCAGTAAAACAGCCCGTTAAGGGCTGTTCTGCCAGCCGATGTAACACACGCCCGGCGCACAATAAAAGCTACAGTACCCAAAAAAGGGAGGCGGCCTAGCTTAACAAAGCAGCATAACCGCCGTATGCGCCGCGGCCAGCGCTGTAAAACGGCTCTCTGCCGCAGGTGGAGAGATGGATTTTGCCGCAGGCAAAATCCAATGTCTTAATCCGCCACGGATGGCCGGCATGGATGCCGGCGGGAATAGATTTCCCAGGTTTTTGCGAAGCAAAAACCTGAAGGCGAAAAACGGCAGGGATGCCGTTTTTCGCCCGCGCAAGGGATTGCAGCGGAAATACCGCAGACCCCCCCAGCCATGAACCGTCTTATATCTCCTCCTCTGTAGAGGCCCGCCGATATGTGTGCAGCGGGGCTGGGGACACGCGTTTATTTTTGTAGGTAAAGTGTGGATCTTCTCCACGATTGTTGTGGCGGGGGAGTGCCAGGGCCGGGCTAAGCCCCCAGGAAAACATTTGGAATTCCCTGCCGGAGCGTATTGAAAATAGCGAAGGCAGGCTCCACAAGCGTTTTCCCGGAGGCTTAGCCCGGCCCTGGCACTCCCCCGCCACAACTTATCGGAGATAGCGAAGGCAGACTCTACAAGCATTTTCCCGGGGTTTTTCCCAGCCCCGCTATACACGTATGGGATGGGTCGAGGAATTGAAGCGGAAAGCCCGGTTTCCGGTGTATTCTCTTCGGGGGCTCCCGAAGAGAATACACCGGAAATGCGCCCAAAAAAAGAACAAAATTATTCCTCTATGTGTATCCGCTTTTATCCCGGGTGTTACGAACACTTTTTGCTTTACACCGGGGGGAAAAATTGTTAGACTAATTCTGCTTCAGCAAAAATGTCCCTGGGAAGTTTTTGGGAGTAAAATTATTTTGCTATCCTGTGTTGCAGTGTATCTGGCAATAGAGAGGGTGTGTCGAAAGGAGAACTGATTATGAAGTTAAAGTATCGTTTAAGTATTATTGTTATTGCGATTGTAATAGCAGCCGGGCTGTCTCTGTCCGGTATGCTGCTCTTTCTGTCTTCTTCTGTGCAGATGGAGCTTGGGGAAGAAAGCCAGGAGCGGCTTGCCGCGGAACAGGCCCGGGTTATCCAGATGCGCTACGAGGGGTATCTGCGGACGGTGAATACCCTGGCGGAGGCTATGGCCGATTACGAAACTGCCGAAGTGGGCAGGCAGCGCAACCGTTTTGACCAGTTTATGCATTCCATTGTCAGCTCGGAAGATCGAATTGTGGGCGTATTCGCGGTCTTTAAGCCCGATACCATAGACCTGGGGATGGACGCCGCCTTTGCGGGGACGCCGGGCAACACCGCAACCGGCCAGTGGGCCCCCTGGTATACCCAGCGGACAGGGCAGATCGAACATCTGGTATTCGACGACATACCGGGGCAGATGGCTATTCTGAACGGCCCCGACGCGCGGAAGGAAAAAATAAGCGACCCGATACCCCAGAAGGTGGCGGGCAAAGATACCTATACGGTCAGGGTCAGTGTGCCGGTCATTAACCGCCGGACCGGCGAGGTGGTAGGCCGGGTGAGCATGAACGTGGATACCGCATACCTCCAGCCCGTAGTAGAGGACACGATAAAAAATCACTATGATATAACTGCTATGACAGTGTATACCGATAACAGCACCGTTATTGCCAGCGGCGTTTCCGATCAGATCGGGAAACTCCTCAGGGATGCCCAGGGATACCTGTTCAGCGAGCGTGTCGGTGCGGCTGAAAATGCGGTGCTGCATGGGGAAAAACGCCGTTTTGCGGAATATTCGGATGCCCTGAAGCAGGAACTGGAACTAATCATCTACCCCTTTACCATCGGCGAAACCGGGGTAAGCTGGGCTGTGATGCTGGGTACGGAAAAAAGTATCATCATGGAAGAAGTCAACAACATGATCAGGTACACCTTTATCATCGCGGCGGCGGTCCTTATCATCGCGGCGCTGATCATCTTCTTTGTTTCCGGCAATATTGCCAAGCCTATTATTAATGTGGCCCTTACCCTTAAAGACATATCCGAAGGGGAGGGGGACCTGACAAAAACCGTTGAAACCAATTCAAAAGACGAGGTCGGCGATCTGGCCCGGTACTTCAACGCGACGCTGGGAAAAATAAGGAATCTCATTGTCGTCATCAAGAATCAATCGGTGTCCCTTTTTAACATCGGCAATGAGCTTGCCAGCAACATGACCGAGACCGCCGCGGCGATCAACGAAATAACTTCCAATATTCAAAGCATCAAGGGCAGGGTTATTAACCAGTCCGCCAGTGTTACCGAAACCAACGCCACCATGGAGCAGATCACCGTTAATATCAGCAAGCTCAACGGCCATGTGGATCACCAGGGTTCCAGCGTTGCCCAGTCTTCCTCCGCCATCGAAGAAATGCTGGCCAATGTCCAGTCCGTTACCCAAACCCTGGTCAAGAATACCGATAATGTTAAGGAACTGATGGAGGCTTCCGAGGTGGGGCGTGCGGGACTCCAGGAGGTGGCATCGGATAGTCAGGAAATTGCCCGGGAATCCGAGGGGCTTTTGGAGATCAACTCGGTCATGGAAAACATCGCCAGCCAGACCAATCTGCTTTCGATGAACGCCGCCATAGAAGCCGCCCACGCCGGGGAGGCGGGGAAGGGTTTTGCCGTGGTGGCCGACGAGATCCGCAAGCTGGCGGAAAATTCCGGGGAGCAGTCCAAAACTATTTCTACGGTACTCAAAAAAATAAAAGATTCGATTGACAAGATAACCAAGTCTACCGACAGTGTTCTTAAAAAGTTTGAGGCCATAGACGGCGGGGTAAGGGTTGTGTCCGATCAGGAAGAGAACATACGGAACGCCATGGAAGAACAGGGCGCGGGGAGCAAGCAGATACTGGAGGCTATCAGCCAGTTGAACGATGCAACCCAGATGGTTAGGAGCGGTTCCCAGGAAATGCAGGAGGGGAGCAGGCAGGTTATAGAGGAGAGCAGGAATCTGGAATTGGTAACCCAGGAGATCAGCAACGGGATGAACGAGATGGCTACGGGGGCGGAACAGATCAATGTGGCGGTAAACCGGATAAATACCATCAGCGGCGAAAACAAGGAAAACATCGATGTGCTGGTCCGGGAAGTGTCCAAGTTCAAGGTGGAGTAGCCTGGTATGATGCGGGCAGCGCTTATCGGTTTGGGAGTGATCGGCAGGGTTCATATTGCCGCCATAGAATCCCTGCAAAACGCCGTCCTTGCGGCGGTGTGCGATACCGATCCTTCAAAAGAATCCCTGGTTCCCGCCGGAACTGTTTTCTATACCGATTACCGGGAGATGCTCGGGTGGGAAAAGCCCGATGTGGTGCATATCTGCCTTCCCCATTTTCTCCACTACCCCGCGGCAAAAACCGCGGCGGAGGCGGGCTGCCATATTTTTGCGGAAAAGCCCCTGGCCCTGAATGGGGAGGAGGCGGCAGAATTTGTAAAGCTGGAAGACCGCTATGGGGTTAAGATCTGCCTGTGTCTGCAGAATCGTCTTAACCCCACCACGGAAACCCTCTGCCGGCTTCTGCGCAGCGGCGATTACGGCCCGCTTACCGGCATCCGGGGTTCTGTAGCATGGTACCGGTCCCGGGAGTATTACCAGGCCGGTCCCTGGCGTGGTATTATGGCTCAGGCAGGGGGCGGCTGCATGATAAACCAGGCGATCCACACCATAGATCTGATGCAGTACTTAGCCGGAAGTCCCGTTGTCCGTGTCCGGGGGAGTACTGCGCAGATTCTGGATTACGGGCTTGAGGTAGAAGACACTGCCGCGGGACATTTTACGTTTGCAAACGGGGCGGCGGGATTCTTTACCGCTTCGGTGGCAAACTACACCGATGAAAATGTCGAAATATCGCTTCGCTGCGAGGGGGGTGAATTCCTCCTCCGGGATAAAAAGCTTTTCCGCGTGCGGGGTGAAGAACATGAACTGCTGGCCGCGGATGCGGCCGAATTCAGCGGCAAGGCTGTCTACGGTAACAGCCATGTTAAACTTATCGACCGGTTCTACCGGGTCCTGGAAAACGGCGGGGGCTGGTATATCCACCCCGGGGAAGGGCTCCCCTCCCTCATGATGATCGACGCCATCAGGGAAAGCGCACGAACCGGGAAAACTATTTGTATAAACGGAGGGCACGAGCATGGCTGAAGAAATTATGGCGAAAGAATCTGAGGGGATGAATTTTGCCCCCAAGGGGAAACCCCATCCTGTTGTTCAGCGGGGCGAATTTTCCATCGCGGCCATCGGCCTGGATCACGGGCATATCTACGGCATGTGCAACGGCCTTATCGAAGCCGGGGCGGCGCTGAAAAGCGTCTACGATCCGGACCCGCACAAGGTGGACGCCTTTTGCCGGGCATTCCCCGGAACCGTCCGGGCCCGGAGCGAGGAGGAGATCCTCGGCGACCCCCAGGTACAACTGGTGGCCGGCGCGGCGATTACCTCGGAACGCTGCGCCCTGGGGCTCCGCGTCATGTCCGCGGGAAAGGATTACTTTACCGACAAAGCCCCCCTTACCACCCTGGATCAGCTTGAGGCCGCCAAAGCCAAGGTGCGGGAGACGGGCAAAAAGTACATGGTCTACTACAGCGAGCGGCTCCATGTGGAAAGCGCCGTTTTCGCCGGGGAGCTTATCGCCCAGGGCGCCATCGGCAGAGTTATTCAGGTACTGGGCCTGGGCCCCCACCGGATAGGCCACCCCTCCACCCGGCCCGACTGGTTTTTCAAAAAGGAACAGTACGGCGGCATCCTTTGCGATATTGGGAGCCACCAGATCGAACAGTTCCTCTTTTACGCCGGGCTAAAAGACGCCACCGTTACCCACAGCCGGATTGGTAACTACAACCACCCCGATTATCCGGAACTGGACGATTTTGGGGACGCCAGCCTGGTGGGGGACAACGGCGCCACCCAGTATTTCCGGGTGGACTGGTTTACCCCGGACGGCCTGCAAACCTGGGGGGACGGCCGCTCCTTCATCCTCGGCACCGAAGGCTTCATCGAACAGCGGAAATACATGAACCTGGGGCTTAAAGATTCCGGCGGCAACCACCTGTACCTGGCCAACCAGCACGAGGAACGGTACTACAACGTAAACGGCAAGGTGGGCTACCCCTACTTCGGCCAGCTTATCCTGGACTGCCTGAACCGCACCGAAAACGCCATGACCCAGGACCACGCGTTCAAGGCGGCGGAACTCAGCGTTAAGGCCCAGATGCAGGCCATACGGGTAGCATAGCTCAGCAATTCTCAGTTTACCCGGCGAAAAGCGAAAGGACGCCTCAGACTGTAGGCTAAACTTGACCCACAGAACAGCGTGTTCCCGCAGGGGCGGGGAGAAATCCCGGAAAGCGCTTGTAGAGTCTGCCTCCGCTATCTTTAATACGTCGTATCTTCGATACGCTGCGGCAGAGAATTCCAAAGGTTTTTCCGTGATTTCCCCCCGCCCCTACTGTACACGTTGGGGTAGGGCAAGTTTGAACTGTAGGGGGGCGTCCTTTCGCCTGTCAGCGAAACTGAGCATTGCTGATTACCCAAGGAGGAAAAGCCCGTCAAATTAGGGATAATTTGACGGGCTTTTGTGGTTGAAAAATCATTTGTTTCAAACTGAGAATTGCTGAGCATAGCTACAATTACTTGACACTATCAAAAACACACATCATAATTATAAAAATTTCAGAAAACGGCCCCGGGGGAAACCATGAAAAGACTTTATTTTGTCATGATGGTCATTGCCTGTGTTTTTACGGCCTGCCAAACACCGCCGGTTAAAAACCAAATCAACGAAAATCAGATCAATGTTGTCAGCGGGGATAAGCCCGCAAAGGAGTTCTTATGAAAGGCATTAAAACACGGTTTTTTGGCCTGACGGTTGGGTTAGCACTGCTCTGCGCCGCCTTTTCGGCCTAC
>JAISFT010000121.1 GCA_031263435.1 Treponema sp.
CTGGTCTTCCACGGCGGCGCGGACGCCCTGCTCCTGGACAAGCCCGCCAAAATCATCCCCTACATCGAAGAAACCGTCCCCATCGTAAAAGAAAAGGGCGGGTACATCTTCTCATCGGATCATTCCATACCCAACACCGTTTCGCTGGACTGCTACCGGCAAGTCGTCGACACCGTCAAACGGGTAGGTTCCTACTAAAGCCAAAGCATAATCTTTTGGGCGCATCCCCTGTCCTGCGGGGTCCTCCGGACTCCTCCGCAGGACAGGGGACCGGGCTTTCCGGGGTTCCGCTTCGCTCCATTCCCTCCGGGAACGCGCAGGCCCGGTGGGCCTGCGCGCCCCTCCAATCCCTTGCGCGGGCCAAAAATCGCCCTCCGTGGCGATTTTTGGCCTTGGCGTTTTTGCTTCGCAAAAACCCGGAAACCTACTCGCCGGGATACCGCCTATGGTGCCTGGCACCAAATTTGGCCCCGCCTGATGTTCAGAATATTGCGGCAGTAAACGCAAAGGTGCCTGGCACCAAATTCGGAAAACGTGCTCCCCCTTCTTAACTTACTGACAGTGCAAAACCAAATACAAAAGCCCTGGCAGCCTGCCTTGCAGTTTGTAAGGTAAAAAATCGCCTGATCGGCGATTTTTTGGGGTTTTATGCGCGAAGCGCGACAAACTGCCGCGCTGGCGTCTATTTCGGAATTTTTGTTCCCCGTTAAGATTTTAACCGGATTTTTACCGGGATTTTTCTTGACGGATCAATTTCCCCGTGGTACCATAGCTGTACCAGATTAAACATGGCTACAACAGATCAAAACAAATCATGGATAAAAACACTGGGGCATTTTTGGCCCCTCTACCTTATGCTGCTCCCCGCGGTGGTGTACTATATTTTAATCTGCTATGTCCCCATGGGGGGAATCCTGATGGCCTTTCAGGACTTCAATTTCCGCCGGGGCATCCTGGGCAGCAAATGGATCGGCTTTCAATACTTTATCACCTTTTTTACCAGTTACGATTTCCCCCGGCTCCTGCGGAACACCCTGACCATCGGTTTCATCAAGTGCATCATTGAATTTCCCTTTCCCATTATCTTGGCCCTGATGCTGAACGAAGTTAAAAGCCAGGGATTCAAGCGGGTCAATCAGACCATTTCCTACATGCCCTACTTCATGTCCGATGTTATCATCGTTACCATGCTGCAGCGCCTTCTGGCCCCGAATATAGGGATCCTCAACAGCCTCATCGCCTCCCTGGGAGGGGACCCCTCAACCTTTTTCATGATGGAAGCGAAATATTTTTATCAGCTCCTCTTTTCCATGGATATCTGGAAGGGGATAGGCTACAGCTCCATCATCTATCTGGCCGCCATCAGCGGGGTGGATTCGGAACTGTACGAAGCGGCGGAGATTGACGGCTGCGGCAAGATAAAAAAAATATGGCATGTTACCCTGCCGGGCATTGCCGGAACCATCGGAATCCTCTTTATTTTAAGTGTCGGGGGGCTTATTTCCTCAAGTTACAGCCAGATACTGCTGCTGCGTACCCCGGGGAATATGGCCCTGGCGGACACCCTGGATCTCTTTGTGGTAAGGGTAGGTTTGCAGAACGGACAGTTCGGGTACGCCACCGCGGTAGGACTGGTGCAGGGGCTGGTGGGCCTCTGCCTCGTGGTGGCGGCCAATAAAATTTCAAGGAAATATGCGGAGATCTCAGTCTGGTAGCCGCAAGGCGCCGGTAACATAAGGTTCCGCCTGTGCGGATACCGGAGATAAACTACGGAGGTTTTTATGCGGAGACTCACGAAGAAAGCTGTTTTCCTGATTGTGGCGGGGATCGTCCTCGCCGGAACCCTGTACGGCAGGGGAAGAACGGAAAGTTCCGCGGGCGGAAGGCCCGCAGGAGCCCCCGATACCTGGATCGCCGACAGGAAGATCGTCATACAGGTCTACATCGACGATATCGGCTATACCCTGCCGGACAACCAGTCCGCTTCGCCGGCTTTTCAGGAAATAAAAAGACGCACGGGCATCGACCTGCAGGTCAACTACACCCCCGGACAGAACGACATGGCGGTTATGGCTTCACAGTTGGCCGCCGGTACCATACCGGATATGATCGTGGCGTATCTGAACAACTCCACCCGCCCCGAATTCCCGGTGCTCCTCAAGGCGGCCAAAGACGGAATGTTTGCCGATCTTTCCACCTATTTTGCCGGGGCCAAGGTGTATAACCGGTATCTGGAGCCGGGCTTCCTCCCCAACGACACCCGGCGGAACGTCATGTGGCGGGACGACCTGGCGGGCAAGGTGTACCTGGTGCATCTCCAGGTTCCGGCGGTGGACCGGTCCCTGGAATTCGACGCCACCCGGAACTATGTGGGCGGCCCCTATATCCAGGAGCGGATCGCCCAGGCCCTTAATATAGATGTCCGGAATATCAGAACCTCCGACGATTTTTACAACCTTCTGACGGCGATCAAAAACGGCAACTTCAGGGACAACAACGGCCGGCCGGTAACCCCCCTGGGTCCCAAGTATTGGGGCGGTTCCTTCGATGCCCTGGCATTGTGCATGCCCGGTCTCACCTGGGGCGTAAGCGACAATTACAACATCACCCCCGAAGGCAAGGTCCTCCACGAGGCGGAAACCGAATGGGCCATGCGGCGGGTCAACTATGCCCGCAAACTGCTGGCGGAAGGCTTGATGGATCAGGAATTCTTTACGATGGACACCAGCCGTACCCTGGAATACTACACCAACAATTCCGGGGCCATCATGGGGGATACCCACAACTATGTGGACCTTATCAACCAGAATGGGGGTTGGATTCCGCTGAACTACCTCAATGACTGGCAGGGAGACAACCGCAAGATCAGCGGCGGCAAAACCGGCTACTGCGTCTGGGCCGTCAGTGCGGACGCCCGGAATCCCCAGGAAATATTCAGCTTCGTTGACTGGCTTTCCACCTACGAAGGACAGGTCCTGGGCCAGTACGGCATCGAGGGGCTTACCTACAACATGGTGAACGGAATGCCGCGGATCAACACGGAAGTCCAGGGCTACCTCAGCGCCGGGGAAAGAACAACCCTGGTCAACAGGTACGGTTTTGGGTTCGGCGGGGCCGGCAATGATCTCTTCAATGTCCTGGTAACCAACACCGATAACATAACCAACTTTGGGGAAGAGCGCCCCGGCATGTCCAGCAGCACCCAGTACAGCCGGGCCATCGAAATCGGGACCAAGTATCCCCCTGCAAGCATCCGTCTGCTGGAAGGCCTGAGCGCCGGCGCCTATCTGTCCGACGAGGGCATGACCGCCATCAAGGCCCGGCTGGATCTCCTGAACTACAACGAGGCGATTCAGCAGGCAATTTATGCGACCAGCGATGCAGAGGCCGCCCGGATCATCGAAAATTTCCGGCAGCAACTGGTCAACGCCGGGGTCAGGGACTTTGAGGCCCATCTGGAGCGGATCTACAAAGCGGATCCCAAGGCCATCAACTTCCGGCCATAAGGTTTATGCAGCACGTTTCACGGAGCAGGATTTCCCGGCCGAAGAATCTCCGGCCGGGAAATTTCCGGACGGACCTGGTTTTACAGGTATTTATCTATGCCTGTATCACCGGTCTGTCCCTGGCGATAATCCTGCCCTGTCTGAACATTCTTGCCCTGTCGTTCAATGACGGGGCCGATGCAGCCCGGGGAGGTATCAGCTTCTGGCCCCGGGTATTTTCTCTGGACAATTACCGGGAGGTATTCCGGGACGGGAAGGTAATGCGGGCTTACCGGATCACCCTCCTCAGAACCGTTGCGGGCACCCTGGGAAAGCTTATCTGCACCGCTATGGCGGCCTATGCGGTAAAAAACAAGAACCTGCCCGGCCGGCGGTTCATCAATTTTTTCATCACCTTTACCATGCTATTCGGCGGAGGGGTAATCCCCACCTACATTCAATACGCCCGCCTGGGGCTTATCAACAACTTTTGGGTATATGTGGTTCCCAGCCTGGTGGACGTGATCCACCTGATGATGATCCGCACCGCCTTCGAAACCATCCCCGACAGCCTGGAAGAATCGGCAAAACTGGACGGCTGCGGCTATTTTGTCTGCTTTATCAGGATTATCCTGCCCCTCTCCAAGGCGGTTATCGCCGTGGTCGCCCTCTTTACGGCGGTCGGCCACTGGAACGACTGGTTTGCCGGGGCCTTCTACATGACCAGCGATAAAAACTGGCCGGTAGCCACCGTGCTGCGGCAGATGCTGCAGCGGGCTATGGATGTCAGCAGGGCCGATCCCAATACCGCCCTGAGCCTGACAACCCTCCTCTCCCGGGAAGGCCACATCGTAACCTCGGACTCCCTAAAAATGTCCACGGTGGTCATCTCAACCGTACCCATTCTGTGTATCTATCCCTTTGTGCAGAAGTACTTTACCAAGGGCGTCATGATCGGCGCGGTAAAGGGGTAGCCGGGCCTCGCATGACTGAACGGGAACGCTTTATCAGGGCGCTGAAACGGGAAAAGATCGAAGGCCATGTGCCCACCTTCGAACTGGTCTTTTTCCTTACTATGGAGGTCCTGGGAAAAGTACACCCCAGCCACCGCTACTACAGCCAGTGGAATCAGTCCAGCGCAAAGGAAAAGGAGGCCCAGTTGCGGGACATGGCCTTCTGCTACACGGAAATTGCAAAGCTATACCACCACAGCGCCATCTTTGTGCATCCCAATCCCGGGGACTTTGACAATGTGGTACGGCTGCTTCAGATTATCCGCGAAACAACGGGGATGGAGTACTTCATCTGTATGCACGGCGATCCAACATTCGGCATCCCCGACGGGGACAGGATGACGGACTTTGCGGTGCGGCTTTACGAGGACCCGGAGGGCGTCCTGTCGGAGCAGGAAAAAAACATGAACCGGGCCCTCGAATTTGCAGAAAAATTAAAGCAGGTGGA
>JAISFT010000143.1 GCA_031263435.1 Treponema sp.
TGTACGAGTACTACCTCCATACCCTGGATTTGCCGCTGATTCGGGACAGGGGATATAAGGTACTCAAAGGGGCGGTCGAATTTATGCTGGATTTCCTGGTAGAAGCCCCGGCGAACAGCCCCTGGGCCGGCTGCCTGGTTACCAATCCTTCCCATTCACCCGAAAACCACTATTTTGCCGAAGACGGGACTAAAGCTGATTTTACCTGGGCTGCAACCCTGGACCTGGAAATTATCCGGGATCTTTTTGGTATCTGTATCCGGTTTATAGACATAATAGCCGGAGAACAGCCGGGTTTTGAAGGCGAATTTCGCGGCAAGGTGGAAGCGGCTGTGGAGCGTTTGCCCCCTATACAGATCAGTCCCAAAACGGGTGGAATCCAGGAGTGGATCTACGATTATGACGAGGTTGAACCGGGGCACAGGCATGTATCGCACCTTTACGCCGTGTATCCCGGATGTCAGATAACGATGGGACAGACTGTCCTTGCGGAGGCAGCGGCAAAATCTATATACCGCCGCTATGCCAATGGGTACGACAGCCAGGGCTGGAGTATGGGCTGGATCGCGAATATCTGGGCCAGGCTGGGTAATGCGGCGGAGGCCTATGCATCGTTAAAGGATGTAATGGAAAAACATGTTCTCTACAATCTTTTTATAAATGCCCACGGGAATCCCCAGGTTGGGGATATGCAGGCGGCCGGCGCCGCAATTCTGGAATGTCTGGCGCAAAGCCACGATGGAACTATACGCCTGTTGCCCGCGCTTCCCGAGGCCTGGACCGAAGGAATGGTACGGGGGATGAAACTACGCGGCGGCCACGAGCTTTTGATGAACTGGGAAAAGGGTAAACTGACATACGCCCGGATTACTTCTCTTCCCGGCGCCATAGATATGCCGGTGGTTTTTGCCGAGAGCGAAAAATACACCATGACGAAGGAAGGGGACGCGGTTACTATCCAGCCTTTATCGTGATTGGAAGGCCGGGGTTCATACCTTGCAGCTTGCCTTGGGGTATCTTCATTATCGCCACAGCCCGCGGCCGGCGCGGCGGGCTTCCTGCTCCAAGGCGCGGAATTCGTCCAGGAACTGGAAACTAAAGCTGGTGTAGGCGTGGGCGTAGCCTTCCCGGATAAGGGCGGCGTTGTGGCAGTCCCCATTGGGGCTGTAGATGTAGGCCAAAAGCCGGCCGTAACGATCCCGCCGGTCCCAGTCAAAGGCCAGGAACACAGGGTTCCCCAGGAGCCGCTGCCGGGTAAAGTCGCTGGCCTCCTTGCCAAAGAATTCCACTTCCCGCCGGGGGTGTACGGTTTCCGGGGTGTCTACGCCGATCATCCGGATGGTTTCCCGCTCCCGGAGGCCCGGCGGGGGATTGTCGATCTGTACCCGCACGGTGTCGCCGTCCACATGGCCTACAACCCTGGCCCTGATCATCCGGGACAGGTCCGCCTGGCTGACGCTGTGCAGTTCTGCGATGTTCACCTGGTACAGGGCCTGGTCTGCGCTGCCTGCAAGAACCGGGGGCTTGCAGAGGCCGCAGGGTTCGTAGCCGGATTCGGCGGCGTCTTCCAGGCGCAGGGCGATTCTTGAACGGCGCAGGCTGCTGCAGGTTTCCCGGTGGTATTTTTCCCCGCTGTTGGTTATGTAAACGGTGATGTCCGCAGGATTCTCCGCGGCCGCCAGGTTTTTTGCGCCGGGAAGGGGCAGAAAAAAGAGAACCAGGGGCAGGCTTAGCAGCAGGAGCGGCTTACATTTCTTTGTTGTGGGCTCTTTTTTCACTTTTGGGAGTATACCAAGACCAATGGTTCAATACTATACTGGAAAAATATGGAAAGGGAAGGAGCGGTTGAACGATTTCGCCGGGCCATACGGATCAGAACCGATTGGCCGGAAAATGTACGGGGGGCTGAGCCCCCTGCGGAGGCTTTGGAGGCGGCAGAGGGGCCGCTGCGGGCCTTTCAGGATTTTTTGGCCAAGGCATATCCCCGTTTTTTCAATGTTGCGGAACGCTGGGTTCTGAGTCCCTATGCCCTGGTATACCGCTGGGCCGGCGGGGCCTCTGCGGAAGTGCCGGAGGCAGGGGGGGTGCTGATCCTGGCCCATTATGATGTGGTGCCGGTGGAGGCGGACAAGTGGAGTGTTGATCCCTTTGGGGCGGAAATCAAGGGGGGCTTTATGTATGGCCGGGGCGCCCAAGACATGAAGGGGAGCCTTATCGCCATCATGGAGGCCGCGGAGGAACTGGCTATCCGGGGTTTTAGGCCCCAGAAGGATATCTGGTTTGCCTTTGGCGGGGACGAGGAGCGTTCCGGCCTGCAGGGCGCCCGGACCACGGCGGCCTGGTTCGCCGGGCAGGACCGGCGGTTTTCCTGGATTCTGGATGAGGGAAGTCCCGTAACCATCAATCAAATCCGGGGAATTGACACGCCCCTGGCCCTGTTTGGCATTGAGGAAAAGGGTTTTTTGAGTCTGGAGCTGGCGGTGGACCAGAAGCCGGGCCATTCATCCCGGCCTCCGCGGGTACAGGCTGCGGCGCTGCTGGCCCGGGCGCTGCTGCGGATCTCCCGGCGGCCCTTTCCTGCCCGGCTTAGCCCGGTGGTGGCGGCGCTTTTTTCTCTGTTGGCGGGGATCAGGTCCCGGGAACGGGGAGGGGATCTCCGTCCCCGGGCCGTTGATTTCAGGGCCCGCCTTCTGAATGTCCTGGCCCCCCTGGCGGCCCCGATCCTGGCCTTTACACTCCGAAAGGACCCGCAGTTTCTGGCCCTGCTCCATACTACTGTGGCGATGACCCAGTTGGAGGGCAGCGCGGCGGACAATGTTATGCCCTCCCGGGTGCGGGCTGTGATCAACCTGCGGCTCCTGGCCCCCTGGACGGTGGATGATGCGATCAACTATATCAACTGGGCGGTGGGGGATGAGCGGGTCAGGCTGCGGGTCCTGGGGTCTGCCTCTCCCCCGGTTCCGGCCCACCCGGATCACGGGCGGATGGCCGGGCCCGGCTGGGATAAGATGACAAAGGCGGCGGCGGCAGTTTTCCCCGATGCGGTCCCTATTCCATTTATCATGACTGCGGCCACCGATTCCCGGCATTACCGGAATCTTGCCGGGGGAATCTTCCGTTTCAGCCCTATGCGGCTTTCTCCGGTGGACATGAGTTCGGTCCACGGCCATGACGAGCGGATATCGCTGGAAAATTTCTTCCTGGCCATCCGTTTTTACACGGTCCTTTTTGAGCTGCTGTAGCATCTATGACTGCGCCGAATATCGAGTACCGGGCAAGGCTTATCAGGGCTGCCTCCCTTATTGCCCTGGCGGGGAATCTGCTTCTGGCGGTTTTTAAGATCGGAAGCGGGATTTTGGCGGACAGCATGGCGGTTCTGGGGGATGGCATCGATTCCCTGGTGGATATTCTTATCGCCGTGATGGCCCTGGTGGTGTCCCGGGTTGTTTCCCGTCCGGCCGACAGGGGGCACCCCTGGGGTCATGGCCGGGCGGAAACGGTGGCTACGGCCCTGTTAGCCTTCCTGTTGTTCTTTGCAGGGGCCCAGATCATCCTGAATTCGGTGTATCAACTTATTTCCCGGCAGAGTCGTGAGATGCCCGGTCAGTTGGCCTTTGTCGCTACCCTGGTTTCCATTGTGGGGAAACTGCTGCTGGCCCTTGTTCAACAGGTTTTCGGCAGGAAGGCGGATTCCGCCATGCTGCGGGCCAATGCCAAGAACATGACGGGGGATGTGATCCTCTCCCTGGGGGTCCTGGTGGGGCTGGGGCTTTCAATCGGAACGGGGGCCGCCATCATTGACTCGGTTACCGCTGTTCTGGTGGGTCTGTGGGTAATCCGTTCTGCCATAGGTATTTTTATTGAGGCCAACATGGAGTTGATGGACGGCAGTGCGGAAACCGAAGCTTACGAGGCGGTCTTTGCGGCGGTCCATTCGGTTCCGGGCGCGGGGAATCCCCACCGGACCCGGATGCGGCGTATTGCCGGGCTTTGGGATATTGACATTGATATTGAGGTGGATCCGAACCTTACGGTACACGCTGCCCACCGCATCGCTACTCAGGTAGAACTGGCTATCAAAGGCAGGTTGGAGGGTATTTTTGATATTATGGTCCATGTGGAGCCTTCGGGAGACCACCAGCAGGGTGATGCAGAGGGGTTTGGTTTAAGTGAGAAAGAGATTTGCACTTAGACAGGCTTATTACATTGTGATAAAATCCGATACTATACTATATCTATGACCAAGACCGTGGATCTCTATGATATTATGCGGGCATACTCGAATAAGAGCGGCTCGCCCTATATCAACATAGATACCTTTATAGCTTTTTTGTCAAAATACGCCGCACGCCTGGCGGCCACACAGCCTGAATGGGCCGAATGGATCAACGAAACAAGCCTGAAATTCTGGGACGCCATGGGTGAATACACCGAAAGCGGCCGTTGTGTTCTTCTTACCGATACACCCCAGGGCCGGGTGTACATGTCCTACTTCCTTGTGGACAAGCTCAGGGAAGCCTACCGGGATCTGGATGAATCCGCCGATGCTCCCTTTCCCAGTGAGGATTATTTCAAAGTTGAGCTGCCGCCGGATCTGATCCAAACGCTCAGCCTGGAAACGGATCTGGTTCCCTTCTTTGACAAGCCCTCCACAGAGTTTCTCCCGGTTGTTAAGCTGGTGTTTCCGGAAAACAGCCTGAACGCCCTGATTCTGGCCCCTATGATTCCCCACCGCCTGCTGGAAGCGGCAGTTCTTAAGGTGCGGCATTATATCAAACAGCACAACAACAAAGAGTACTTTATGCACAAGCTTCTCCCCATGTTTCAGGGCAAGGAAGGGTCCATGCGGGAGATTCTGGATATGCTGCATACCCGGCCCATGGACTGTCTGAATTCCATTGAAAGCGGGGGGGAGACGACCTATATTTTTTGGGCTTCCCTGTGTTCTTTTATCAAAAATGATGTTCGAAAGAAAACCGAGCGGCTTTCCGGTGATGTTGCCATTCTGGAGGGGATCTTTGTTGTTGAAACCTGCCTTAATCTCTACAAAACCAGGGTACAGCGGGAGCGGGAACGGGAAACCGCCCTGCGGACACTGGATCAGCTTATGGAGAAGCCCCCTTATTATTTTACCCAGGACCAGATCATCAAATTTACCGATCACAAGGGGATGCCTCTTTTAAGTCTGTATTCCGAAGCGGATCTGAACGAATATATCAAAAAAAAAGTCAGCGAGAGCAGCAAAGGGGCTATCCCCGAATGGCTGGTGGTACAGGCAAAGAGCGGGGAGCAGTACTATCTGAAAAAAGATAAGTACCTGATTCTGGTAACCCGGCTTATCATTGATGCCCAGGGGATCATGAGGCAGGAACTTATGGGACGCTGGACTGCCATGCTTAACAATTTTAAATCCGAACCGGCCATGGAAAATGATGCGGAATTTGAACGGCTTCTTGCCGGTTTAAGCGCTACCGCGAATCCCCTGCTTGCTACCTTTTTGGAAGATAAAAAACTTCCCTGGGTTTATGATGAGCTGGAACGGACCCAAAAAGTTATTCCCCCTCCTTCCCGGATTTTCGATCGCGGAAAGCTTATTCCCTACAGTCTGCTTTTTTTGATGAAGCGCAAGGAGATGCTTGTAGATGCCAAGCTGACCCTGCCTTTTTGGTACTCCATTCCCATCATCAGCTCTATTATTGCCTTCTTTTCCCGGCTGGGGAAAAAGAAAAAAAAGAGCCGTCATGTGGTCAAAAAGACCGGCGAAAACATCGAATTAAAAGAAGAGGCTGTGAGCAGGGATCATTTTAAGGAATTTGTTAACAGTGTCCGGGAAATGGAAAGTCAGATGATCCCCATCGACAGGGATATTGATAGCTATTTGAAGGAATTGCAGAATCACTGGGGGCAGCTTCTGGACCCCAGGGCCCAGCAGAATCTGGTGGAGGACGTGAATGCCCTGATTCGGGATAATCTGCGCCACTCGATACGGGTATGGGGGAAACAGCGTCCCAGTCCGGCATATCTGCAGGACCTGGCCCAGGGGATTGTCAACGGGACCCCCACGCTGCGGAATATAAACAGCCGGGATGCCCTTCTCCTCTACATGCAGATCTACATGGTGAAAATTCTCAAGACGGTACGGATGTAAGGCCCGCCGGCGGGTCTTTTGACGTTTTTTTTAGAAATTTTGCAAATTTGTTCATAATTTCCAAGCGCCATGCACGGCCGCCCCTATATATAGGTATCACCTTTGTTTGACGCCTGTGCCGGATGTCCGGTCCCGGGAGGGGGCCCGTGGACATCAACACAGGCGGCCCGGCGGGGTGGGCGGCGGCCCTGGGCTGCCGAATCACAGGGGGGTAAACCGGGAGGTTTGCCCCCATTTTCGGAGGCAGTTATGAACAACCTCAACAGCATCCTTATCGAGGGAAACCTTGTGCGGGATCCCCTCTTGCGTTCCACCCCCAAAGGAACCCCGGTGTGCAGCTTTACCCTGGCTTCCAACCGTTTCTTTAAACAGGATACCGGGTTGGAAAAGGAAGTGGGGTTCTTCGACGTGGAGAGCTGGTCGAAACTGGCTGAACATTGTTACAACCAGGGCCGCAAAGGCCGGGGTGTGCGGGTAGTGGGGCGGCTTAAGCAGGACCGTTGGAGCGGCGCCGATGGAAAGCCCCATTCCCGGGTTGCCATTGTGGCGGAGCATGTGGAATTCCGCCCGGAATTCCGGCGCGAAAACGTTCCCGTTGCCAGTAACCCTGCGGCGGATACTTTTACCGAGGGCATGGACCAGGACGATGAATTTGCCAGCCTGGAAGCAGGAATGACCGCTATGGCCGTAGCCGAAGCCCAGGAGGAAGTTAGTTTCTAGTGGTTGAAATGCAGCCCCGGATCTGCGGGAGGTTTTCCGGGGCTCCCCGGCAGCTTAGGGCTGTGTTAGTTCTACTAATCCCCGGGGCCGGATAGACATGACGAATACGGGGCTGGGACCGGAACCGGTGTAACCCAGGGCGCTGTGCATCCAGGCGGTGTAGGCTTCCGCCTCGTCCTGGGGCAGGAATGCCTGGATAACCCCCGCAAAGCCGCCGCCATGTACCCGGCAGGCTGCCCGCCGGACGCCGTCGTTAAGGCCCCGTTCCCGGAAAAATGCCTCCGTAAAGCCAAGGCACAGGGGAATATTCTGCGCTTTGGGATCTCCCTGGGGAACTACTACATTTTGCAAAAACTTGTATGACGAATCCCCCGATTCCTGTATCAGGCTTAAAAAGCCGGGGAAGTTGTTTTCTTTAAGGGCCTTTATTTCATCATCGACCCGCCGGTTCTCCTGAATAAAATGAAGGGCCCGCAGGACGGCGCGATCCCCGCAGCGGGAACGCAGTGCGGGAAGCTGTTGAAGAATATCGACCGTGTTAATGCCCCGGAGCACTTCCCTGCCGAAAAAGGCGGCGACACTTTTCATCTCGTTTGGAATTGCCGAATATTCACCACTCAGGTTGGCATGGCTGCCGCCGGTATCTACCAGAACCAGGGCGTAATGCCGGGAGGCAAAATCAAAGGGGATCCGTTCCAGCACCGGGGCGGAAGGATTTTCAAAATCAATGCCCGCCAGTCCTCCTGCTCCGCAGGCCATCTGATCCAGCAGGCCCGATCCCTTGCCCCAGTACTTGTTTTCCCCGTACTGGCCCATGAGCGCCAGTTTTTCTACCGGCAGGTTCCCGTCGTTGTACAGGGAGGAGAGGATGCCGCCGATAAGCATTTCAAAGGCAGCGGAGGAACTGAGACCCGAACCGGGCAGGACCCGGCTGTCAATACAGGCGGCGAATCCCCCCAGCGCAAAGGGGCTGTTCCCTGTAAGGGCAGGGTTTTTGAATCCCGCGGCAATACCCCGGACCAGGGCCGCAGAACCCTGTTCCCCCGGCACAGGGGAAAGATCCCCCGCCACATCAATGGAATAGTCTTCCCCATAGCTCCTGTCGTAAATGTGGATAAGGTTATCGCCGGTTTTGGCGGCAACGGCTGCACAGTCAAGCTGGATGCTTGCAGCCAGCACCTTGCCGTGGTTGTGGTCCGTATGGTTCCCGCCTATTTCGCTGCGGCCGGGGGAACTGAAGATTCTCAGATTCCCTGTGGCGCCGCCGAAGCGTTCGATAAACTGTTCCACCAAATCGGTATAACGTTTCTGCTGCCCGGTAAAAATTGCGTCCCCCGGACCGTATAATTCGGCAAAGAGCCCGCGGATTTCCGGGGATTTCAACAAATCCGGCGCCCGATCCCCGGGGATTCCCCGCTGTCCTTCAGCCCCTATTCCGCTCATTGGTACACCTCCCAACTGGTGCGAATAATAGTATCAATGTGGGAATGTTCCGCCTTCCAGTTCATGGCTGCAAGGGCCAGGTCCGATGACGCGGTAAGCTTTGCGGGATCCCCGGGCCGCCGGTCTGTTATCGTTACCGGTATGTCCCTGCCGGTAATCCGCCGGGCCGCCTCTATTACTTCCGTTACCGAAGTACCCTTTCCGGTCCCCAGGTTGACGGTAAGGCTCTGCCCTTTTTGCATGATATATTCCAGGGCCTTTACATGGGCGGCGGCCAGGTCGCTTACATGGATATAATCGCGGATACAGGTGCCGTCCGGGGTATCGTAATCGCTGCCATAGACCTGCATTGATTTTCGGATACCCGCGGCCGCTTCCATGATAATGGGAACAAGATTCGCCGGGGTAAGTTCCTTTCCCCGAATCCGGCCCTTTACATCGTAGCCGGCGGCATTAAAATACCGGAGCCGTGCGGAGCGGATTCCCCGCAGTTTGTCGTACCAGCCCAGGAACCGTTCAATTTCAAGTTTGGTAAAACCGTAGTAGTTTTCCGGATTTACCGGGTGCTTTTCGTCAATCGGGATATATTCCGGTTCCCCGTAAACCGCGGCGCTGGAAGAAAAAACAATGTTTTTAATTCCTGCCTCCGATGCGGCGTTCAGGATATTAAGGGTACCGCTTATGTTGTTGCGCGAGTATTTTTCCGGCGCAACCATCGATTCCCCCGCGGCCTTAAACGCGGCTAGGTGGATAAGGGCGTCAAATTTCCCGCTTCCCATGGCCCGGCGCAGGGCCTGGTAATCCATAATGTCCCCGTAGATAAATTCCGCCTCCGGGAAAAGATTTTCCCGGAGCCCCGCGGAAAGATTATCAAACACCGATGCCTGGCAGCCCTGGTCAAGCAGTTCCCTGGTTACATGGCTCCCGATATAACCGGCGCCGCCGATAATTAGTACGTTCATCCTCCGCTCCTCCTGCCCCTGTTCCCCGGATTCACTATAGCGCCGTTTCTTTGGTCCGCCTGAGCCGGACATTTTCGATATCGTAACTGAACAATTCCCGCAGATCGTTGAGGCCCAGGGCCATCAGGGCCATGCGGTCGATGCCAAGCCCCCAGGCCGCCACCGGGACCTGTACCCCCAGGGAAGAAGTTACCTCCGGCCGGAAGATGCCGGAACCGCCGAGTTCAAACCAGCCCAGCACCGGGTGGCGGATATGGACTTCTACCGAGGGCTCCGTAAAGGGGAAGTAGCCGGGGACGTACTTTACTTCCTGGGCCCCCGCCACCTCCAGGGCGAACATCTCCAGCATCCCCAGCAGGGTGCGGAGGTTCACATCCTCCCCCAGGACAATTCCTTCGGTCTGGTAAAAGTCCGAAAGGTGGGTGGCGTCCACCCGGTCGTAGCGGAAACAGTGGACAATGCCGAAGTACTTGCCGGGGATCTTGGCCCTGGGCAGGGTCTTGGCGGACAGTACCGTCCCCTGGCTCCGCAGGATAAGGCGGCGGGTAAAGTCCCGGTCAAAGTTGTAGTTCCAGCCCCGGCTCCCGGTGTTGCCGCCGTTTTCGTGGGCTGCGGCCACGTTGGAAAGCCAGGGCTCCTCAATGGTTCCGGCCTGGTCAGGGTCGGTAATGCGGTACACATCGTGGATATCCCGGGCGGAGTGGAACTGGGGCATAAAGAGGGCGTCGGAATTCCAGAATTCCGTTTCCACCAGGGGGCCGTCGAACTCCTCGAAGCCCAGGGAGCAGAGCTTGTCCTTTACATCTTCCAGGAACCTGGCGTAGGGGTTGCTGCGGCCGGGAATAAGCCGGGCCGGGGGAACCTTGACGTTGTAGGAACGGAAGTTCCTGCCCTTCCAGGCCCCGGATTCCAGCAGTTCCGTTGTCAGGGTCCCAATCTCGTCCCCGGTAAGCCCTGCGGAGCGCAGGGCCGCGGCCGCCGCTTCCCCCCCGGCGCTGAGGCCGAAGATCACCGTCTCCCGCTCGGCCTCCCTAAAAGCCGCGCCCGCGGCCCCCCGTTTTCTGGCAAGGCCCCCCGCCATAAGGGCCCGTTCCGCTTCGGAAAGATCGTCCAGGGAAAGAACCGCCCCCTCCGCGGCCCCCCGGTCCAGAAGACCGCGGACCAGGGCCAGATGTTCGGCGGCGGGACCCCGCCTGGGCCTGCCGTTTTCCAGATCCTCCGCAGGCAGGGCCGAAAAGACCCGCTTGTCCCCGTCCATAGACAGGACCCCCAGCCTGGAAAGCCCCCCAAAGGCGCTTCCCACATCCTTGTTGTCCAGTTTGAGGGTGGCCGCTATCTCCGGGAGCCGCAGACCGCCGCTAATGCGGACCAGCTCGATGATCCGCTCCTCCGCCGTCCCCTTTT